>DATIBJ010000127.1:0-17419 GCA_035457565.1 Pyrinomonadaceae bacterium
GTGACAACTCGACCATGATCTGCTGATCCGATTTAGTTGCGATCGATTGTCTTAGCACTGCAATTCTGTCGACAAACGCCTTCCGTGCTTCGGGTGAGAAGCTCCGGTCGTATCGGATAAAACGGGTCAGCACGTTATCGAGATCCTGTTGCCAGGCGTCAACTCTGTCACGCGGAGCAGGTAATACCGGCAGCGGCTCGAGCCAGAATGTCAACACTTGTTCGCCTACCCGAACGTTGCCTCGAATTTCTTTTTGCCGCAGCTGTCCTTCGAATTGAAACGCCTGGGTACCGACAGTGATTTCAAATCGAATTTCGACGCCTTTGTTGGATAGTTTCTGAATGGTCCACGGTGATGATCCCGTGGCGTCCAGTTTAGCTGTACTGGAACTGAAGTCTGCAGCCAGAACCAACGGTCGTTTGGGAGCTTCGATCACTCCTTCCCACGCACCCTTCAAAACAGGCGCTTCGGTATTTTGAGCATCAACGATACTGCCGGTGACTCCTGCGATCGCGAGGACGATGCAGAGAATAAATAGGCGTGTTGTTTTCATCAGCTCTGTATTCTTGAACACCGCGGTACCGCTGGGTATGGCATGAAATCATGAGGCTTGGATTGGGAAACCTAAGGAGTTGGCACCGACTTTGTAAGTGCTTGCACGTCAGCGGGCCGGAAATCGTAGCTGTAAGTGAGAAACCTATTTAATTACCGCCGCCGCTAGATCCCGGAGTGTTCGAAACGATTTCCACTCGCCATCGTGATTAACACCCATTGTGAAGAGACTCGGTGGTCCTGTGATGCCGCGTTTGTGCGTGCCAATTGCAATGAGCACTGAGGCCTGCCGCCCGTCCGACATCTTGGCACTGGCCTGCGCGCATAAGGGCGGATTGATACTGCTGCCGTCAGCGGGATTGCCGCTCTGTTCTCCGCAGTCGTTTATCTCCCAGTCGATTCTCGCTTCCGAGCCAACGACCGAACGAAACCATTGCGCGAAAGTCGCCTTCGGTAAGCCATGTTCTAACCTGGTAATGCGGAGGTTCTTAGCGTAAGAGATCATTTGTCGATCTCGTGTGCTTGTCTGCGCCGTGCCGGCGACCGGAAGCGGGAGTAAGACGGCGATTATCCCCAAGACATGCGCTGCGAGTCGGAACATCTTTCGTCGTTGTTCTTATAGGGGTCGACCAGTTACTGGATCACAAACGTATAGGTGAGAGTGGCCAGTACCTTTACCGGTTTGCCGTCAACCTCCGTCGGCGTAAAAGTTGATTGTCTCGCCGCATTCACAGATGCCGCCTGAAGCAAGGGATGACCGCTGACGGACTGTGCCGCAATCACCTTGCCCTCTTCATCTATTAACACGAGTACGACGACGTTTCCAGACGCGCGTGCTGCTCTGGCGATCGGGGGATACTCCGGTATGACCTTATCAATAGCCTGGCCGCCGGAGTCCGGCACCTGAGACTTCGGACAGTTCTCAACACAGCGACGAAGAACCGGTTCATTGCGTTTCTCGAGATCGTCGAGAAGCAAGTCGACCGCGCCCTTTGTTTCCTGCGTTTCGCTCGACGTGGCTGGAGCTCTCACGATAGTTTGAGCGCTGACATTCTGAGCACCGCCGGCGCCGAAGAACAGAGTCGCTGCTGTAAAGGCCGTGGTGTAGAGTACCGTCTTAAAGTATTTCATTTTGGGACCTCCTTCGCCTGAATGGATTAGAGACTGCGATCCACTTTAGAAACCTCTGGCAGCAACTTGTTCCAAGATACGTTTAGATTCTTGCACTCCTAAAGAGTGCATCCCGCGGTTATTGAGTCGGTAGTGTCTCAACTCCGCCGGCGTTAGGATTCTCTGCATTTGAATTTCCTCATCCTTCATCCTTCATCCTTCATCCTTCCTCCCTCATCGTCAGAGGGCGGTCCATCTTCTTTCTGTTTCGGCCTTGTCGCTGTCGGGGTCTTCAACAAATCAGTGGTCCTTTCAGTAATGCTCGGCACGTATTCAATCTCGCGTTCTTCTGGCAGATGCTTCGGTTGTGACCGTGTGATCAACTCTGGTTGTGAGGCAGTTGACTCGTATTTTGGGCGGCGCGACGGGACAAGGTAAGGATATGCAGCAAGAAAGATCCCGGCTAAAGAGATCAGTACTCCGAATACAGTAAGGGGGTCCCAATGCACCAACATTTTTCCGATTACGCCGATTGCTGCTCCTACAAACATGATGATGAATCCCCGGAGCATCATTCTACTCGCTCGTTGAGTTTCATCTTGCGCGTTAGTTGCTCGCCGCCGTTCCAGCTCAGTGACCGTGGCAGGTTCAGTCAAGCGCTGTGTCGTCATCTGCAAGCTTGCTCCGCACGAGCGACAGAACTTTTGTTCGAGTGAAGTCTGCGAGCCACAGTTGGGACAGGTCATTTCCGTACCCCTCAACCCTACGGGAATATGAAAAAGATATACGATTGTGTCCGTTGGATTTAGTTCGTGTGATTTCGTGGATCGTTCCGTTTGTATAGAAAAACAAGGACGATCCACGAAATCACGCGAACCAACACGAACCAAAATACTTCCGGCCCGAGCTACATGCGACTTTTGAGGCAAAGCCCGTCGAGCGAACAAATGAGCCGAGTGCTTCTACTAAGAAGTGCTATAAACATTGCACCTCTGACGGGGTGATCGATCAACGGTCCCATGCCAGCAACCACGAGATGAACAATGAACAATTTGCCTCATCCTTGCTCTTCATTTCATTCGATTGTATTTCTTCAACACTTCAACAACTCGATCGCCAGGTAAACCGAAAAGCCGAATGCCATCGGCGCCAGTCATAGTTTCAGCAGCGAGCATCGCGTTCACAACAGCTTCTTCAGTGGCATCGATTGTCGCTCTAAACAGCGGATCCATCTGATCGTTAGGCAACATCTTCAGTGCGGTTGTTACCTCTGAGCTGCCGGCTCCGGCGTTCGCTGTAGAGAAAGCCAGAAACAGATCACCGGATGAGTTGCCGGCCCAACTGCCCAACCGTCCCAGCCCCATCCCAACTCGTCGTGTTAGTCGCTCCAGTTGATGAGGCAGAAGAGGCGCGTCCGTGGCTACGACCACGATGATTGATCCACGTCCTTCATATCGGGCTTCATACTCTGGTGGCGCAGGAGTGGCTTTGGCACCTCCGGCCGCAGCGCAGGGTGGAATGCCGCGCGTCCATTCACGGGTTAACGGCTCCGAAAGCGTAGTACAAATTCGTAAGTCGCCAATCTCCGAACGAATCGGAACGCCGAGAATTCTCAAGTCTCCGCCATAGTTACATTGAACGAGAACACCAATCGTGTAGCCGCCCATTTCCGCTGACAACACACGCGATGACGTGCCAATTCCTCCCTTGAACCCGTTACAACCCATTCCCGTACCACCGCCGACCGAACCTTCCTGGACCGCACCTGGCTTGGCGTTTTCGAGTGCCTGCAACGCGTGCATGGGTTTGACGTGTTCTCCATTCGCGTCGTTCAGGAAATCAAATGTCTCGGCGACGATGGGATAGGTGAATATAAACTTCCTACCGTTCTTCAATTGCCACTGAATGGCGGCATCGCGAACAGTGCCGACACTGTGTGTGCCCGTTAACAGGATTGGGCCTTCCATAAAGCCCGACTCTTTGATCCAATTGACGCCGGTCATGTCGCCGTTGCCATTCAGGTTGAATGTCGCCGCGAAGACCGGATCCCAGTTTCCCTTTGGTCTCGGAAGAATAGCGGTAACTCCAGTGCGTATCGGACCTTTTCCGGGAATCAGTTTTCCTTCTCCCTCGATCAAAGTTACGTGACCTACCGCAATACCGGGGATGTCAGTGATGGCGTTGTTTGGACCAGTCTTACCGGGAAAGGGAATTCCAAGGTCTCTGCCTCGTGGTCGAGTTTGCGCGACGAGCGGCGCTGTCAGGATCAGTCCGATCAGTATTGCTGTAGGTAGCCGCATACAATTTGTTCCTTTCAAAACCGCTAAATCCGTAGGAATGGGATGATTCATTTGGTTTGTTTGGTCAATCAATAGCGATTTCCAGTACTGCTACCAGAGTCGAATCACTTTTTAGACCAACGTTCAGACGAAACGGTGCGCCGTTTTGCGGACATTAACCGCTGCGTTGGCAAAGCGTCATAGATCTTCCACTCATCTTCCGACATAGCGGGAAAGCCGCCTTTGAGAATCGGTCGTCTAGATACCAGTGCTTCAGCCCGTCTCTTGTGCGTGATCGCCTATGCAGGTCTTCGTTACATCCTGAGGCAGCTTTATCGCTTCGCTCCCACGTTCGTTAACACCAGAACAATTTCTCTCTGCCAAATGTTTTCACTACTCATTTCAGCTATGGCAAGTACGCTTACACCCTGTTTGTTGACTGCATTGACGTTTGCGCCCGCATCAATCAGTGCTTTCACGACTTGGGGTGAACTGAACCTTGCTGCGAACATCAGCAGGGTTTCCCCCGTTTTGGAATCAGTTATGTTCACGTTAGCGCCTCTCTTCACAAGTGCCTCGATCATTACCGAGTCTTGTTGTCTCAAGATGGCGTAACCTAAAGGTGAGAAGTCAATATCGATCGTGGGATTGAGATTCACACCAGCAGCAAGCATTGCATCAAATATCTCCAGCCAGTTCTTATTACAGCGATTCAGCGCCGACATCCACGCTACGAACGGGCCATAGTGGAAAGTGCCGCCCATCGAATTGGGATTGGCGCCAGCGCCAAGCAACGCCTTAACAATCTCGAGGTGGTCCTCGCTAGCAGCGAACATCAAGGCTGTTTCACCGTTTCCGAGTCTCGCATTTACGTCAACACCTGCCGCCAACAGTGATCGCACGTCTTTAAGTCGACCATGCTCGGCTGCGCGCATTAGCGGCGTGCAGCGATCCCTCTTGCCCCCAGGACAAGAGGTCCCGCGTTGTTCCTTCGTGGGACAATAATGGTCCAACGTGGAGGTGCGTGTTAGCACGCGCTCGGTTGTCTGAGAGGCTGTTTGCAATGCGGCGGCTTTCGTTGCCGAACCGCTAACAAGAATGAGCGCAATGAAAATCCAGTTGAGAGGTCTCAAAATCTTCCTGATCAAATGCGTATAGTTTTGCCGAGAAGTTTGACCGACGCGGGACTTAGACTCAAGAGTCAGAAACTGATGGAATCAGACTTCTTAGCCTGCGAAGCAGGCAGAAGCCCCAGGCTATATGCTCTCGCCTGCTTCAAAGGCTAAGAGCAAGGCGCTGGATCGGATTACTACTTGCACTCAAAATCTCACACTTTTTACGCAAAGCGACGGCAAGGTTGCCGATGTGTTCTTCGAACAAATCCCAGCCAGCGTGACAGGGACAAAGCGACCGGACTGCATCACCGCGCAGGACTTCATCGTACGCGTTAATAGATAGGTTCACCAGGTGTATCGATTTTAAGTTCGGATAACTTAAGAGCGTACATACAGGCTTCACGATAGGTCCCGCCGTCGGGACTCCAACGGTCAACGATGTGATACCGGCCTCCTTTAACAGCTTCAAGGATCCATCGTGCCCCATCATTTCCTTCGATATTCTCATCTTCCGACTCGAGCTCCCAGTAACACGTTTGATCGAGTAGTCGTATGAACTCTGCCCATTCGGCCGGCGCTAGCATTCTAGTTCGGTCGAGGATTAACTGATACGGCTCGTAACCACCCGCGCCATTCGTTTCTTTCACTGAGATAAAGTGTTCGTCTCCTGACTTCCAGATGCGCACCGCAACCGGATGATGGAACGATCGCAGCCAGAGGAACCGATACCGCTCCAATCCCGGAACATCTGGTGAATCCATCGGTTGCTCCTTCATTGCCATGAGATGCTTTGAATACCATTTTATACGGAACTGATCGTGCCATTCGTGCTGAGAAAGCCTCCTTGAGGGGAAGTATGACGATGTGTTTGGGGTTTCGATTGGTATCGATCTGCCGGGATAACAGGCCAGTGGCGTGCGCGCGAATGGCTCTTCCACTGTCGTGAGAGTCAGCGGCGTTATGGTTCCACCTCGCACCAGACGATAAACCGTTGAGACTGCGCACCCGAGGGTAAAGGCCAGGAGGGCAATGGCGAGTCTGATGCTTAGTCCGCTCATAGTTTCTTCTCCAGGGAATCTTAGGCTTTCAATCTTAGACGAAAGTTGTTGTAGAAGGTTCCATAACTCCCAATCCTAGTTGAAGTCGACGTTGTTGTCGTAAATTTCCGACCTTCGTACGAAGATCGTCAACTACTAGGTGACAGCAGGTGTGCCGGAGGAACTCAGGTAGTGTCCTGGCCTGGATTTTCTCTATGCAACCTCGGTGAACTCTGGGTCTCTGCGGTTGAAAAGATCCGACAAAACATTTACCACCAAGACCCAGAGTTCACCGAGGTTGCACAGAGAAAATCCATACCGAGCATATGTCATCATTCTGCTTTACTCGATTGATAAAGCCAACTGCAGTCTGCTCAATCCGCGAAAACTAAGGTTGGCACGCCAGGCGGGTTTGTCGTCCAACATTCTCAAACTCGACGTCCGCTCCAGCAGCGTTGTGAATGCGATCTCAGCTTCCGTGTTGGCAAGTGCCGCGCCGATACAGAAGTGTGCGCCGTGTCCAAAAGAAAGCGCCATCCCTTCATCGCGTGAGATGTTCAGATTTTCAGGATCAGAAAATTTCTCCGGGTCGTGATTTGCAGACGCTAAAAGCAGAATGACGGTTTGTCCTTTTCTGATTTCCTCATCGTGCCACACGAAATCTTCGACGGCGGCCCGCCCAGAAAACTGAACCGGGCTGTCGTATCTGCCAAGCTCCTTCACTGCCAGCCCCATTAGCGATCGATCTTGTTTGAGCTTATGCAACTGTTCGGGGTTTTGAAGCAGAGCCAGCAATCCATTACCGAGGAGATTGCGAGTCGTTTCGTGTCCGGCGACCAGCAGCAGTGTACATTGGGCCAATAACTCTTCCTCAGTCAGCACCTCGCCCTCTTCCTCAACCCGCAGTAAGAGGCTGACGAGGTCATCACCTTTGTTCGCACGCCGCTCAGGTAGAAGTGCGCGGAAGTATTCCGTCAAGCTTACGAGGCTTTGCTGAGCGCGCCGTGCTGTTTCTACAGTCGCTGTAGGATTGCCGAAGAAATTAGCAAGATCATCCGACCAGATTTGGAAATCGCGTTGATCCCCACCAGGAATGCCAAGCATCTCCGCGATCACTCTGACCGGCAAAGGGTTGGCAAACTCACTCATGAATTCCATTTCCGTCTTGCCGGCTACCTGGTCCAGGAGATCGTTCACGACTTGCTGAATGCGCGGCCGCATACGTTGAATCATATGCGGAGTGAACTCTTTGTTCAGGAGTTTGCGCAACCGGCTATGTTGTGGCGGATCGAGAAAGAGCATCCACTTCGAGAAGATGCGATTGAACGTAGAGAATTCGGACTGAACTTCTGTTGGCAGCGCAGCGGTGAGAGTGTGACTGCGTTGACTTGAGAGACGCGGGTCATGCAATCCGCTCAAGACATCAGCGTAGCGCGGCACCAGCCACGCACCATTCCGAAACTTATCGGTCCAAAGCAGTGGCGTCAAACGCAGGTATGTGTAAGCTTTGTAGGGATTGGCAATGAAATCAGAATCGAACACGACTGCTCTCCTTCACCCGCTGTAGACACGTCGGGGTGTTGCTCGCGACAAGCTCATCTATCTCATTCTCAGCAAGATGTCACGGATCTCACTTCCGCGAACGAACGCTAACTGGCTGCCATCACGCGACCAAGAATACGAATACAGTTTTTCTTTCGGCAAGCCTTTAAGACTTTCCGCGTTGAATCGCCTCACTTCAGTAGAACTCTCTTTGTTACTGCGAGGTGAAAAGGCGCTGAACTCATAAACGTAGTGGTTTTGTTGGCTCATAGCTGTTCCAAGAAATTACAAGAAATTCCCATAGCCATTTCAAAGACATCTGGCTGGATTCTCAGTACCGTGCGCGGGCACTTGAAAACCGACGTGATATGGAGTTTGCGAGATGTTCCAGGTTTAACCCGACCGATTCAATCGGGACGGTTTGGAACAGGGAACCTTGAATTCCTGAGTCGGTTTAATGCTTTCGATCTCCGTGCGACCAGAGGGCGCACGTGTGGTGTGTCCAAGACTGAAGGAATCAACCAACAACCTCGCGCGAAATCTTTAGCACTAAAAGGAGACTTGTCATGTTGAGAAAGTTTAAGCATCGACAGTTAGTAAAGATGTGGGCGTTCGGAATGGTGGCGATTGCCGTCGCCGGATGTTGGTATTCGCTAAGAACCTCGACAGTCACAACAGGCGCCAATCGGCCACACGACATCAGCTCCCCCGCAAGCGTTAAATCAGATTACGGAAACCTGCCCCTGAGCTTCGAACCTAACAAAGGTCAGACGGCTGAGGAAGTTAAGTTTCTGGCGCGAAGCAGTGGCTACACTTTGTTTCTGACGGGCAATGAAGCCGTATTGCGTTTTCAGAATCAGCACAAGTCGAACGAGGCATCAACTCTGAGATTGAGTCTCAAAAATGCAAACCCAAAGCCACAGGTCGCCGGCTTATCGGAATTGCCGGGCAAGACCAATTACTTCATAGGTAATGATCCGACGAACTGGCGGACCGATATACCTACATACGCGAAGGTCAAGTATGAGTCGATCTACCCAGGTGTGGACCTTGTCTACTACAGCACTCAAGGTCGACAGCTTGAGTATGACTTCGTTGTAGGGGCCGGAACTGATCCCCGTCAGATCAAACTTAGTTTCGAAGGCGCCGACGAAGTCCAACTTGCCGATGGGGACATTGTCATGAAAACCCGCGGGCGCGAAATACGAATGCACAAGCCGGTCGTCTATCAGGAGAAGAATGGCACCAGGGAACTGATCCCAGGACAATACACACTCAGCGATGAGCGGGAGCTTGCCTTTGACATCGGTGCGTACGACAAGGCGAGGGAATTGGTGATCGATCCAGTCCTCGCTTACTCGACATTTCTCGGAGGCACAGGTGAGGACACCGGGATCGAGATCGCTGTCAATGCTCACGGCAACGCTTTCGTCACTGGCCTAACAACGTCACTAGATTTTCCCACCAAGCCGGACGGCGCGAGATTCGGAATTCAAGGTGGCAGTGATGTTTTCATTACGAAGTTCAACGCTGCAGGCAATCAGTTGATTTATTCGACCTACCTCGGCGGCAGTAACAACGAAAACTTCTACGACGTTTTGGAAGTACCGGGAGTGACTTACGGTGGCATTGCTCTGGATTCGCAAGGTAGCGCTTATGTCACCGGCTCGACGAGGTCGGCTGATTTTCCCCACACTGGTGGCGCTTATCAACAAACCCTCAAAGGACTTTCAGACACCTTTGTGACTAAGTTGAACCCTTTGGGAAATTCGCTTCTCTATTCAACCTTCCTTGGACAAAACGGCGTCAATGCCGCAGACGGTGGCCAGGGGATCGCCGTTGACTTCATTGGACAGGCTTACGTGACAGGTTTCGACTACTCTGGTGGTCTTCCAGTGAACGGCTTCGCAAACCATTCGGCCGGTTGCGATGGATATGTCGCGAAGCTGAATCCAAATGGAGGCAACATCGTCTACGCGACTTACTTTGGTGGCGACGCATGCAACCTCGGCTGGAACATTGCTATTGATCAAAACCAAAATGCCTTCGTCTCAGGCGAGACTGTCTCAACAAACTTTCCTACGACACCTGGAGCGTTCGATACTATGTGCGGCACTGATGGTCAGTGCAATGACACTGGTCTCGGTCGCATTGCTGATTTCTTCATCACAAAAGTTGACACGCAACTCACTGGCCTGGGTTCCCTCAGTTATTCCACCTATCTAGGCGGAAGCGGCGAAGAGCGCGTTACATATAACGGCAGCATCGCCGTTAATTCAGCTGGTGACCTGATGTACGTGACTGGTCTTACTGCGTCTACTAACCCGGCGGACTTTCCCATTAAGAACGCCATGCAACCGCTGCCGGGAGGCAACGCTGATGCTTTCATCACGAAGTTCGATATTTCTCTTCCGTTGAAATCCGGATTCAATCAACTCGTCTACTCGACTTACCTCGGTGGTCCAGGAGCCGAAATCGGTACTGGCATCGCGGCTGACGTTGACGGCAACGCCTACATTTCGGGTGCGAGTGGTGGCACTTTCCCGTCAACCGAGGGGCAGCCGGGTTGTATCGATCCCGGTGTGTTTGTGACGAAGCTGAACTCGACAGGTGAAAAGCAATTTGCGATGTGCATAAGTGGTCTTGGACAAGACACTGGTTTAGACATCGCGATTGATCCCTCTGGCTGCGCGTACGTCACAGGTTTCACCGAGTCGAACAACTATCCAACGGTGAAAGCCTTTCAATCGGTGTTCGCCGGCGGAACCGGAGCTACGCCCTCTGATGCGTTTGTCAGCAAACTCTGCACTGGGCCCGATCACTTCAAGTGTTATGACGTGCGAGCAGAAGACGGTTTCCTACCGTTCACCATCACACTAGTCGATCAATTTGAAAGGGAACAGGTGCTTGTGCAGCGTCCCGTCACACTCTGTAACCCGGTCGCGAAGTGTGTCGATGACGATCACAATTCGGCAACGCCGCCGGACTGCACGCCGGTATTAAATCCGGATGATCACTTGGTCTGTTACGAGACCAGAGATGATAGTGGCAATCCAACCTTCGAGCGGCGCGAAGTGATCGTCTCCAATCAGTTTGGTCAGGCACAACGACTCACTGTATTGCGTCGGACAAACTTGATGTGTATCCCGTCATTGAAAGCACAAGTGCGACGTTCGCCATAGCTGGTGCTCACCCCGACTCAACTTCCGTGCGCTTAACTTAATTAGAAACGGTTGTGAACAACAGGAAGGGGGAAGCAATGCTTGCAAGAATACTGAATGCGATTCATCCACCTCGTATTACTTCAGCCAAGCGGATCGTAATAGCACTGGTTCTATTCACGCTGGCCACCACCATCGCCGCACTTACGCAGAGCGCCTCAATCGGTGGCACTCAAGTTCAGCTCTGTGTCAAAGAAAACGGCCAGCTTCGAATGACTCCGACCGGCGGCTCTTGTGATCCTTCCGAGCGATTGACGGAATGGGTGGTCGGCGGGCAGGTAACTGAAATCCAACTCGGTCAGGGCCTAATCGGAAATCGAGACAATGGAACTGTGAGCCTCGCGCTGGATCCATCGGTCTTCCAAAGCTGTATAGGCTGCGGAAAGATCATCGCGGGCTTCAACGACGGGCCGCTGCAGTTGCTACCCTTCAACGTAAATGGAGAGATACCTCAAATCGCCAAGCTGGAATTGCCGGCAGGTAGCTATGCTATTTCAGCCAAGCTTGTTGTCGAAGCGAAACAGGGCGAAGAGTTTCCGACTCCAAGGAAGGAGTTCGCAGTATGTAGACTCCTTGCGGGAAACGATTTCGACGAATCGAGCGTGTTACTCGAAGTGGAAGATGATCGGCCGATCATCGTATCGACTAACGATCAGGTTGTGCTTTCGCTGCAGGTCGTACATCGCTTTGCGGAGGCGGGACAAGCTGTACTCAGATGTTCCAAAGGCGCCTTCGCGGGGGATCCTCCAATGGAGATAAGCAACATCAAAGTCGTTGCAATCGAGGGTAGCAGCGTTTCGAATACTTTCTTGGCGGCAACTGATTGAGTGAGGAACAGGCAAAGGACAAAGGCGTGCATCTTTCCGCCCTCATGAGCGAGTAAGATCCGTATCGAATACCACCGACAGTCGGTGGATGGTTCAGATTCAGCCTACACAAACGCAGCCACTAAGCTTGTACGCGCCGCGAATGGAGTTGCGCTGTACCGCTCAAGTTCGTTCGCGGCGCGCAGACGTGGTTCGCTGGTGTTTGTAGGTGGGATCTGAATAATCCACCGACCGTCGGTGGTATTTCATCCTTGCTCTTCGCGGAACTGAATCACGTTTCCGTCCGGATCAATCGCCTCACAAGCGCGAAAGCCGCGTGCCTCCCACTCTTCGGTTTGAGGCCGAAGCCTTCCTCCGAGCGCAGCGGCTTTCTCGCGCGTTTCAGACAAACTCTTAACCGGGAAGAATGGCTTAATGTAAGTATCTTCGCGAACGCTAGGAGCATCATTGACAGGTGGTTCGTTTGAAAGAGAGTGGATCACCAATTCAAAGGTCTCTGATCCCAACACAATAATTCCTTCATCTGCGTAGCGGACACTGAGACCAGTCACGCCTTCATAGAACTTTGCGAGGCGTTTGTGATCGCCAGTGAAGATAACTGCGCCTGGTCTGATGTTAATCGGCATGGAACTCAACGTGCGGAGATTCTCGTATTCCCAAAGAATTTACCTCGAGCCACCTCGATACTTTGTACATTGTGCTTAATCAGGTACTTCTTGGCTCGTAAACCTCGGGCCGTTGCCTCACCGACACAACTCTTCTTTCCGGCATAAACAATTAAATAAATAATACTTTGAGGCTGCTCTTTCCAGTGGATGGCAACATTATCCAAGCGTGCTTTCTCCTCGCTGAAAACCATATCGCCCCATTCATCAAATTGTCTCGGATCAGCGATCTGCTGGTTATTGGGATCCTGGGACGCGGGAGTGAACAGCAACAGAAAAACAACGAGTAGCATTTGATTATGCAGCAAAATCATTCCTCCGCGCTCACTTCTGGCCCGGGTGGCACTCCTAAAGGAGTGCAGCATCTCATAACGCCTCGCCTGCTATAAACATTGCACCCCTGACGGGGTGAACGGTAGCCAGAAGCGGAAGTTTCGCATGACGCTACCGCAACCTTCTCAGACTTGCCGCAAGAGCGAGAATAGCCAAACCCCACGCGATACCTTTAATCAACAAAATCCATTCCGACGCGATAGGTGCCGGATCGGGCTGGCCGCGACGGATAGCATCCAGTTGCCCGAAGAAGCTGAAGTAACCAAGCCCACAGGCAAATGCCCAGGCGGCTGCTAAGAACCGTTGGCCGTTACGGGTGTCTTTACCGACACGCCAAGCACCAAACAGCAGGAAAGCTCCCATGATGTAATCGTCGAATAAGCTGGCGGGTGACTGGCGCCATGTGCTCCATCGGCGAATGGTTTCCAAAAGTGGAATAAGGATGCCACCGACTATCGCAAGCCAGCGACTAAACTGGATGGTCATATTGTTGCGCGAAGCAGAATAAGCGATGAAAGGAAGCGAAGGGAAGACCAAGGATGAATGATGAAGGATGAGGGATGAAAGGTGTCAAGCGTTTCTTCTGCTCATCCTTCATCATGATGTTTTGGCGATATCCATAACGCGGTAGGAAAGCAGCACGACGCCGCTCCTGTAAACCTTGGTGTCGATCAATTCCAGATTTATGTGTCTGCCGATGTCATTGAGAAGCGGAATCCCTGAACCGAGCTGTAGCGGATTTAACTTGAGAATAACTTCGTCTACCAGTCCTTCCTTAAACAACTCGGCCGCTAACTCCGCGCCGCCACAGAGATAGATATCTTTACCCGCTTCATGCTTTAGTTTCCTTACCATCTCAGCAACGTTTTCGGAGACAATCGCAACGCGCTCATTCGGACTCGTTTTCATCGTGCGCGAGAAAACGTAGCTCTTGAGAAAGGGATACGGATCGGTGACACCCATCTTCAGGCCGACCTCATAAGTTTTTCGTCCCATGAGCACGGCGCCATACGACTTTAGAGATTCAAGATAGTCATCGACATGATCGCCTTCTGCCGGGAAACAGTCGAAGGAACCATCTTCACGGGCGATGAACCCGTCGGCGGTGGAGGCGACAAGGTACTTTAGTTTTCGCATGACGAGATCCAAACTCGCGCGCTTTTAGGAACTAACTACTGTAACGACTCCTCAAACAGCCGATAGAACAGCCGGAAAGCATTAACGGCTGAGCAGTCGTTTACTCACAGGCCGGAACGTGCCAAAGATTACGTCGAACAAAGGTGAAGTTACTCCGAAACGCAGCTCGGGCGTCTGGTGGTGATGTAGCAGGTGATACGTTCGAAGATACCGGAACAGCCGCAGCCGTGGTCGCCGATGGTGCGCTTGGAAGTGGAGCCACTTGTAACAGGAATATCCTGCAGCTAGACCAATGAAAAAGTAGCACGCGAGATGCAATGAACCAATCGCCGCCCACACGAGAAATACGAACGGAGTTGCGATGGGAAGGCTTATCAACAAACTCGACAGGAATCCGCTTCTGTCAGTCGGGTTGTCGTGGTGGGAGAGATGTGCTGCATATACGATTTTTCTTCCTAAATCCGAACGCGCGCTGTAGTGGAAAACGACGCGGTGCAGCAAATACTCAATTAACATCCAACTCAGGACACCAACGCCAATTAATAACAGGCTTTGACGCCACGACACCGGGTAGCTACGTGCAAACGTAAATAGACAGGCGACAACTGCTGTGTAGAAGAACCCTGGTGTTAATTGCTTCAAACCAGCGATTGACATTTCTCACCTCCCGAAGCGTTCCAGGGAAGTTACTGTTTAGTATAGGCCGAGTGCCCATCCGGTTGCCATTCGATGTCAGTCTCAGTGAGGTGTCCTAATCTGAGTTTCTGGCATAGATGTACTCCACTCTCAACGTGTCCTCTGCGTACTCCAGCGACGTGGGGCTTTACCTCAAAAGTCACATCCAGTCAGAAGTATTTTGGTTCGCGTAATTCGTGTGACTCTTGGATCGTTCCGTTTGTCCAGCAAAACAAGCACGATCCACGAAGTCACACGAACCCAGACGAAACTCGAACGACCCAGGCCATTCTCCGGTGTAGTTCTGAAGTCCGAACACAAATCAACAAATCTGTGGATGAAGTAACTCCCTCGCTTGGATTTTTGTGTCAGATGGCGCCTGGAAACTGACTCAAATTGCACCTTTAATTAAGGTTACAAAGATTATGTTAGCGATTCGCCTTTACGTTGCTGCTCTAGCGGCAGGTCTGACGTGTGTATTCGGCTTTACTCGCGGAATTGGCACACTCGAAGCGATCGTGGTTACCTGCCCGATACTCTTCATGATTTTCGACATCCGCGTCGAACAACAGGAGTTGAAGCAATTGCAAAAGCGCGTCGCCGCGATCCTTGCCGAAAAACACTAAGCTATGTTGCTCTCTATCGTCACTTTTGCCCTAAGCCTCTTTGTTGCCATGGTCCTTCACGAATTGGGGCACTGGTTCGCCGCCCGCATATGCAACGTGCCAGTAACACAAGTCGGAATTGGTTGGGGACCAAAGATCGCCGCGCTGCCCGTTCTAGGAGTCGACTGGCAACTGCGCCTTCTGCCCCTCGGCGCATTTACGCGGATGGATATGGTGGTTCTTCAGCGATTGAGCCTATCGCGGCAGCTGTTTGTTCTCGGTGCAGGTGTTGGAATTAATCTTTTTCTTGGACTGCTCGCCTGGGGTACACCGTTCGGCTTTATGAACCTCGCTCTGGCCGTAGGAAACCTAATGCCACTTTACCAACTCGACGGTTGGAAGGGCGGAATGGTTATTTGCCGGCGCCTTTTGGGCGGAAAAAACAAGGAAGCAGAGTGGGCCTTTACCATTTGCGGCGCCGTCGTCGTGGTCCTGGTGATTACTGCAATCTTCGTTTAAGAGGTCTTTTTGTTATGGCGACCGAAGGAATTGAGAACCAGAATGGATCAGATAATCGCAAGCTCGCACGTGCCTATGTCGTGTTGGCATTGGCTCGCGACGTTGCGTCGAATTACATCGCCGAGAAACCGTCACACGCGGAGTTGCACCCCCTCTTAACCATGCTCGACATCACAAACGATTTGTTGGAAGAGATTCTCGAACATTCGATGCCGCCTGAAATCCCGCCGAATCACGAAACCGAGATCTGTTCAGAGCTTCTAATGTAGTCCGTTGTCTGAATTCTAGAAATACAGTCCAGTAGTTAGACGAATTCTGATTTTGCGTCCGTCGAGCTGCCGGTACTTATAGCAGAATAGTGCCAAAACCATAGCAGAATAGTGCCAGAACCAATTGTAGGCATGCGACCATCGCAGTGGCTCACTGATTGCTATGCAGTGATGCATCATCCAATGTGTTTGACGGACATGAATTGCTCGTCATCTGCCAAGAACAAGGTTCAGGACCACCTCAGTGTTGGTCTAATCGGTAGCGTTTAGGACCGCCAAGTCGAACGGTAAACGGTGCGCCAAGGGTAGCACCTTTTGCAATCTATCAAACGGCGCGCGCTTGAATGTTTCAAATCCAGCTTTACCTCTAGGGCGACTCTTACGTTTGACAGATTTTCCGCCTGTCAGGGCTATTAGCAGTTTATGCCTTCTAAGCAGGATCAGAATTACCAATTCCTGCACTGACAGCTTCCGTGCACTGCCACGGCGTCAGCCCAGGTCGTGATTGATTGCACATCAGGTCAGGAGTTTGGTAATGCCCCCAATGTCCACCGCATCTCCCACTGCTATTGGCGCGTGGTCCAATAAGACCCACGCAGCCGACATTGCCTCGCGTCGCCGCGATCAGCCGCTGTCATTTGTGCCGGACATGATCGGTCATTCACCGGTTATGCAGCGGCTCTTTTCCATTATCCAACGGGTCGCTCCCACTGAAGCGTCGGTGTTGCTCACCGGTGCTACCGGTACGGGAAAAGAAGTTGCCGCCCGTACCATTCATGAGATCAGCCCGAGGCGCAATGGTCCTTTCGTGGATCTGAACTGCTCGGCGATCCCTGAAACGCTGATCGAAGCAGAGCTCTTCGGACATCAACGAGGAACATTCACGGGAGCCACTGAAAATCGGAGCGGCTTGTTCGAAAAAGCCTCCGGCGGAACTTTGTTTCTTGATGAAGTGGATGCCTTGAATTTATCGGCGCAGGCGAAGTTGTTAAGAGTGCTGCAGGAAAAAACGGTTCGCCGAATAGGAGCGCGTGCGAACATCGCAATCGACGTCCGCATCATCTCGGCCACGAATTGCGACTTGGCCCAGGCGGTCGCAGCCGGACGATTTAGACCAGACCTGTACTATCGCTTACGGGTCCTGCCAATCCACTTGCCTGAGCTATGTTCACGAGGAGACGACGTTCGCTTACTGATCGAGCACTTCCTAAAGGTGAAGAGCGAAAGAAACGGGTTGCCGTTTCGCCGCTTCACGCCGGATGCGATGCGAGCGCTTATGGCTTATCCGTGGCCGGGTAATGTTCGCGAGCTTGAGAATGCGATCGAATACGCGTTGGCTATCGGTGTCGGTGAGGAGCTTACACTTGAAGATCTACCGCTAGAGTTGACCAGCCCCCAACCGTCGGAGAGCACGGAGGATCTCAAGCAAGTGCTACAAGCGTACATGAACGAGACTGTGCCGCTCGCTGAGATTGAGAAGCGGTACATTCTTTCGGTGCTTCAACAGTTCGGCGGAAATCAAGTTCGAGCGGC
>DATIBJ010000128.1:0-23570 GCA_035457565.1 Pyrinomonadaceae bacterium
TCGGGCCTTGAAGAATGCCTGTCTTTACCGCCATGTCATTGATTTTCTGCAGCTCCTCATCGGTAGGTGTCAGCATCCGATAACTCACACGATCGGGAGGTTGTGTCAGTACGTACCGAAGGACCTTCTCATCCTGCCGAAAATAAGGCGAGACGACTTTGGCAGCTTCCAATCGATGACCATCCGCCCACTCGCCACTCTCCGCAATGCCTCGAACAAGATCGTATACAACCGCAGGCTGCTCTTTTATTAGCTTTTCCGTTACAACCAGAACGCACGAAATGAAATGTGGCCAAATGTCCTTCGCATGATAGAGAACGCGGCCACTGCCATCCAGCTCAGCCTTTGCTGCATGAGGCTCGCCCACGAAGTAAGCATCAATCGCATGGGCCGCAAGTGCGCCCGGCATGTCCGGTGGTGGCAATTCGACAAATCGCATTTCATCCACACCCACGCCTTGATCCTCCATTAACTTTCGAATGACCAAATACTGGTTACTGTATTTACTTGGAATAGCGAATGTCTTTCCACGCAGGTCACGTAGACTTGTAGCGGGAAGATCTTTTCGGACGATTACAGTTGATCCATCACGATGTCCGAGATAAACGATTTTTACCGGGACGCCTTGTTCACGCAGCTTCATCGCGAGTGGAGCAATCATAAACGTCGCATCAAGACGTCCGCCCTTCACTGATTCGACTACAGTTGGAAAGTCAGTGAACCGCTGCGATTCAAATCGATTGGTGGTGCTGGTGCGCGTTGCGAAATCCGTAACAGGACAAGTGAGATGACATGTGACCGGTAGATAACCAACCTTCAGCTCCATACGACTGTTTTCTGATTTGCCCTGGAATGCTTGTTTGAGAGATTCGTAGCGCCACGGCTTGAATCGCAAAACTCCAAGCACCGCGATAAGAGCGATGACTCCAAGTGTCCAGCGGGCGATTGGTGAGCGAAGCATACGAGACTCCTTACGCGACCGGCGTTTCCACAAATAGTTGAGGCTTACTTTCTTCGAGGCCGAGTTCCATTAATACGCAATGCACAGCTTCAACGACAGCCGGGTGCGTAGGTTCGCGCGGCCGCTCAAGATTGGGTCGTAATTCACGGCAGATGCGGGCGGGCCGATCAGAAAGCACGAGAATTCGATCTGCTAATTGCGCAGCCTCTTCGATGTCGTGCGTCACGAGTACGACCGTCCGAGGCAGTTCATCCAGCATACGCGCTAATTCCCGACGCATGCGAAGTCGAGCCAGATAATCGAGTGACGAAAACGGTTCGTCGAGAAGCAGGATGTCAGAATCACCGACAAGCGCTCTCGCGAGTTCGACTCGCTGACGCATGCCTCCTGACAATTGATGAGGATAGTGCGATGCGAAGTCATTGAGCTTGATTAAGCGCAACATCTGATCGAGTTGTTTGGCGCGTTCATTCTTATCTTCGACGTTGCGTAAGCCCAACGCGATATTCTGGGCAACTGTTTGCCAGGGAAACAGACTGTCGGTCTGATAAACCATGCGGACGCGCCCGGAGCAGACGACTTGGCCAGAAGACGGTTTCAAATAGCCAGAGAACAGATTTAAAAGGGTTGTCTTTCCGCAGCCCGATGGACCAACGACCGCGACAAATTCTCCGCGCGGGATCTCAAGTGAGAGATTCCGAAACACTTCAACAGAATCGAATGCGACTGAGACGTCTTTGGTTTCCAGTGCCTTATCGTTCATAACCCCATCGGACGCTGCTGATCCTCATTAGCCTGACCAGTACTCGATCGATTACGACTCCGATTACACCGATCACAATCATCCCGGCCACCAGCAGATCCATTCGCAAGCCATTGCGTGCATCCCAAATTGCAAAGCCCAGGCCGTCGCGTCCTGCGATCATTTCTGCCGCCACAACTACGAGCCATGCAAGACCGGCAGTTACACGCAATGACGTGATCACTTGCGGCGCGATTGCCGGAAGTGTCACCTTCATCAACAATTCCGCTCCATTGAAACTGTAATCACGTGCCACGCGAAAGTAGATCGAAGGAATAGCAGCAACGGCACCGACCGTCGCTATAACAATCGGAAAGAAGCAGGCCATGAAGATGAGAAAGATGGCAGGCAAATCACCGATACCAAACCAAAGGATTGCAAAAGGGATCCATGCGAGAGGCGAGAGACTGCGAAAAAAGTTGATCGCCGGCAGCAGCGCTAGCCGCGAACGGAAGTGATGTCCCAACCACAATCCCGTCGGTAGGCCTAAAAGAACAGCGATGAGAAATCCGGTGGTGACTCGAAACAGCGATGCAACCAGATCGTCAAGAAGTCGCCCGCTGCGTACTTCAGTTCCAAGTCCCTTCACGACAGCTGCCGGTGATGGAAACGCGGACTCAGGAAACACATGGAGGCGAGACAAGCTAAACCAGATCGCGAGCCCTATCAGCAACACAAATAGCGGGAGCAGGCGGACTGCAACTGGTACGCGCTTTTCAGTCATTCACTTTCGCTAGTATCCGTTCCTGATTCGCAAGGATTCGCTCTTGATTCGCCATGATTGCGTCAAGCTTGCGCTGATTAGCGATGATCGTTTGCTGGTTCGACATGATTGCTGCCTGATTCTTCAACGCTTCGTCCAGTTTCGCTTGATTAGCTTCAATGCGTTGCTGGTTTGCAAGGATCGTGCGCTGGTTAGCCAATATCTCGTCAGTCGACATATCGGTCTCTCCTGTTCTGGTTGTGCGTGAATCGAAGTGAGCGCGGGCATTATAGCGATCAGGTGCAACGACGCATATTAATTAATTGGCGCTTGGAGAAGTCATACTTTAGTTGGAGATTGACATCAGTCCAGAGGTGGAGAAGGGAAGCGCGACAAGTGTGCTAGGCTGGCGCGGATTTGCGAAAACTAGAATTGTAGTGGGTCACAGTCAGTACCGTAATGCGTTAGTGGTGCATGCGCAGTTCTGGGCTGTCGTCTTAATCTCTTCTCTGTGCAACCTCTGCGTCCTCTGGGTCTCTGTGGTGAAAAAGATGCAACGAAGACACACCACAGAGACCCAGAGGACGCGGAGGTTGCACAGAGAACCTTCGCACCCCGCCAGCTACCGCGTTACGTGCTGACTTTGAGCCACTGGAACCTGGTTGAAGTGCACAATCTGTTTCAATCCTTCATACAAGTCTAGATCTATTGATCGCCAAGTAGAACCTGCCATAGATGATCGATCTGACGCGTTATACCAGACTAAGTACGATCTGCTTTGTCACCGTGATCGTTTTGCTCGCTGCTTCCTGCCGCAGAGCTGAACAACTCCCGGATAAATCTTCCAAGGAGTACAACGACATCGTTCGCGCATTTTATGTTGGTCTCGCCGCTCTCCAGGTGGGCGACGATGTTCGTGCAGAGAAACAACTAGCGCAGGTTACGACGCTTGTTCCAGCGGAACCCGCAGGCTGGGCCAACTGGGGATTGCTCGCCCTGAGACAGAGAAACTTTGATTCAGCAACCGAGCGTTTAGAGCGTGCACGATCGCTCGCGCCCGAAAGCGATCAAATCCATTATCTGATTGGATTGCTTGAAAGAGGCAAAGGCCGTACAGCCGAAGCAATTGCGGCTCTTCGTCGAGCCGCGGAGTTGAATCCAAAAAACGCGCTTACGCTTTTTACGCTCGCTGAGGAGATAGAGCGCCAGGGTGACGACAGTAACGGAGCGGAGTATCAACGTCTGGTCCAACAGATTATTAGCATTCATCCTGACAACCTGGCTGCGCAACTCGAACTTGCACGAACGGCGGCGAAACACGGCCACAAAGAGCTGCTAAGTCGTACGGTTGAACAGATCTCGCAACGTTCTTCCGAATGGCCTGCTGAGGTACAGGAACAAGTGCGTGCTCTTCAAACCGCGGCGGCCGGTTCGGATTTACAAACGGTGGCGACGCGAGTCGCTTTCGTGCGAAACGTGATGGTGCGCGTAGCCGATTACCGACGTGATCTTTCCCTGATCAAACCGCCGCCAGGTGAAGAAGCACAACCATTTACGCATTTTTTGAAGATGGAGTCGCCCACCTTCTCGCCGGCTGCGGCTGACGCGAAGATGAGCTTTAGTCTCGAGCCGATCGCAAATGTGCCAAGGGAGAATTGGGATTGGATTGGCGCGTTTGCCCTGAACGCAGAAGGCCCACCTTCGATTGGGTTCGCAAATCAAAAGACGTTATGGATAGGTGACGCTACCTATCCGTTTCCTGGCGGATCGGCTGATCGAAGACCTGGCCCCTTTGCCGTCGTTGGAATTGATTTTGATTACGACTTCAAAACTGATCTGGCATTAATCGGCGCCGGCGGTGTTCGTTTGCTCAAGCAAGATAGCGCAACAAAGTTCACCGACGTTACAGCACAAACAAAGTTGCCAGCCTCTATTCTCGATGGAAACTTCATCGGTGGTTGGTCGGCCGACATCGACATGGACGGAGACCTTGATATCACCGTCGGGATGGAACGTGGCATTCCGCTTGTGCTGCGAAACAATGGCGATGGTTCATTTGCTGGTATTCATCCGTTCGCGAGCGGATCAGGACTGCGCGACTTTGTCTGGGCAGACCTTGATGGTGACGGCGACCCCGATGCGGTCCTGATAGATGAGCAATTCAAGTTGCGCGTCTTTGCAAATGAGAGAAATGGCCAGTTCGAGGAACGAGCAGTCACGGCCAAAGCAGGACAAATGTTTCTTTCGATCTGCGCTGCGGACATTAGTGGTGACGCGAACCTGGATCTGATCGCCTTGCAGCACGACGGAGCGGTCATTCGCTTCTCTGCTAAGAATGACGGAGCGGATTGGGAGTCAGCCGAAATTGCCAAACTTCGCAGTTCTAATGACGGTCTGAAGGGAATCTTCCGTTTGTCTTCAGCTGACTTTGACAATAACGGCGCCAACGACCTTCTCCTATCCGACTGGGATGGTCAAACTATTCCAGGCGGAACTGCTATCTGGCTGAACGGTCCTGATAACAAGTTGGAAGAGCTTCAGCCTGCGACTCAGATCAAGCGCGCATCCAGCGTAGCTGACGTTAACGGAGACGGCAGACTCGATCTGTTGGGAGCAAGCAACACAGGCGAACCCCTTCAGGGAATCAACCACGGAACAAAGAATTATCACTGGCAAGTGATTAGGCCGCGTGCTGCGCAAACAACCGGTGATCAACGAATCAATAGTTTCGGGGTGGGTGGAGAAATGGAGATTCGTGCCGGGCTGCTGCTGCAGAAACAGTTAGTCAGTGGACCGCTCGTTCATTTTGGCCTGGGAGAGCAAACGGGCGCCGACGTTGTGCGTATCGTTTGGCCCAATGGAGCCGTGCGTGCAGAATTCGATACAAAAGCAGATCAGCCTGTCCTGGCCGAACAGCGATTGAAAGGCTCTTGTCCGTTTCTTTTCGCTTACAACGGCAAAGAGATGAAGTTCTTAAAGGACGCCGTGCCGTGGAGCTCCGCCATTGGCTTACGCATCAATACGCTTGGCACAGCAAGAGTGGAAGCCACGGAAGAGTGGTACAAGATTGCCGGCGATGAACTCGTGCCGCGCGACGGTTACTACGACCTGCGCATCACAGCCGAACTCTGGGAAACATATTACTACGACCATCTGAGGCTGATGACTGTGGATCATCCGGCAGGAACGGACGTCTTCGTTGATGAACGTTTCGTTATTCCACCTGCGAAGTTAGCCATCACCACTGTTGAAACCCCACACAAGATCGCGAAAGCAATTGACGATGCTGGCGCCGATGTTACGGCGACTGTGAGCACGCTTGACGAGAATTATCTAGATACATTTGGTCGCGGCCGTTATCAGGGTGTAACGCGCGATCATTACGTGGAACTAGATCTGGGCCAGGGCGTTCCCGAAGATGGTCCCTTGTGGTTAATTGCAAAAGGTTGGATGCACCCGACTGACTCTTCCATCAACGTCGCAATTAGTCAGGGACAACAGGTTCGACCGGCTCCACTGAGCATCGAAGTGCCAGATGGGAACGGTGGTTGGGTAGTGGTGCGTCCTAACCAGGGATTTCCTGCCGGACGAAAAAAGATTTGCCTATTTGATCTAACCGGAGTCTTTCGTCCAGGCACTCCGCGCCGACTCCGTCTTCGTACGAACCTCGAAATCTTTTGGGATTCCATCGAGTGGGCCAAAGGACTTCCGGACACCGTTTTGAAAACTGTTGGAATCGATCCGTCGTCGGCCGACCTTCGCTACCGAGGTTATTCAGTCATCAATAAACCGAACGAGTCGTCACCTGAAGTACCCGATTACGATCGGCTGGCGAGTTCGAGGCAGATCTGGCGGGATCTGATTGGTTATTACACGAAGTTCGGAGACGTACGCGAGCTACTCCAGAAAGTGGACGACCGCTACGTGATCATGAACGCTGGCGACGAGATGGCATTTCGTTTCCCGGCGCAGCCGTCACCGCCCGCGGGCTGGACACGCGACTACATTCTGATTGGTGATGGGTGGATCAAAGACGGCGATTACAATTCGACATTTTCTAAAACCGTTCTGCCATTGCCGTATCACGCCAGGCAGGAATACGTCGACAAACCCGGTCGTCTCGAGGATGAGTGGGTGTATAAGCAATATCCGAATGACTGGGTAAACTATCACACTCGTTACGTAGTTCCGGATTCATTTCGAAACGCATTGAGGATTCGAAAACCTTGAAAGCACCAAGTCCGACAATTCGGATTGTGTTGCTCGTGATTTTTCTCGGGTTGATTGCGATTCCAATCGTCTTGAAGCGATTGGAAGCTCGCCGGCAGCGAGAGACGAACAAGCTGAATACCGAGCTCGCCTTCAGTCGTTACGGCTTCTACCTGCAGGAAGTCGCCGCATCTTCAGGGATCACGTTCGTTCACAAAGCACCAACATTGGATGCGAAACTCGATCACATAATGCCGCAGGTCGCATCGATGGGAGCAGGTGCTTCGGTCGTCGATTACGATCACGATGGTTGGCAGGATATCTATTTAACGAATTCCGGTGAGGGAAGTAAGAACAGTCTCTACCGAAACATTGGCGACGGTACGTTCAAGGATGTTGCAGTCGAAGTCGGTGTTGCAGATGTCAATCAACCGGGTACGGGAGTGTCGATGGGCGCCGTGTGGGGCGATTACGACAACGATGGTTACGAAGATCTATTCGTTTACAAGTGGGGTCGTCCCGAGCTGTTTCACAACGACGGCGGGCGCTCTTTCAGCAACGTAACGGCGCAGGCAAACTTTCCAGCCTGGATAAATGCCAATACAGCAATCTGGTTTGATTACGATCGCGATGGTTTTATTGATCTCTTCGTCGGTGGCTACTACTCCGAAGACGTCGATCTCTGGCACCTAACGACAACGCGCATGATGCCGGAGAGTTTTGAGTACGCTAAGAACGGCGGGCGCAAATATCTCTTCCACAACTTGGGCAGTGGCAGGTTTGAAGAAGTCAGCGCGAGAGTTGGTATCAATACGCGTCGATGGGCTTTGGCTGCGGCGGCAGCAGATCTCAGAGGTACGGGCAATCAAGATCTCTTCATCGCAAACGACTATGGCGTCTCTGAGCTCTACTTCAACGATGGCAAGCAATTCCAAGATGTCGGCGAACAGACTGGCGTCGGGTTTGCGCCGAAGAGTGGTATGACCGCTGCGGTGGGTGACATTCTCAACCAGGGCCGTTACTCGATATACGTTTCGAACATCTCGGAAGATGGCGTGCTTATTCAGGGCAACAACCTTTGGGTGCCAAGAGAAAATACCTCAGGTGATGGTCTCCAGTATGAAAACCTCGCTCGCGAGCTGGGCGTTGAAATGGGGGGCTGGAGTTGGGGTATGCAGTTTGGTGATCTCAATAATGATGGCACTCTCGACATCTATCTAACGAACGGTTACGTCTCGGCGGATCGGAACAAGAGCTACTGGTACGACTTCTCGAAGATCGCCGGTGGGAACAGCACGATAATCAGCGATGCTGCGAACTGGCCGGCCATGGGAGGACGAAGTCTCTCGGGTTATCAACAGAAACGAGTTTGGATTAACGATGGCGCCGGGCGGTTTGTTGATGTCGCGCAGGCAGTTGGAGCGACTGACACTTACGATGGCCGCGCGGTGGTCATGGCTGATCTGTGGAACCGCGGAGTTCTTGATGTGGTTGTGACGAGCCAGCGGGGGCCTTTGCTCATCTACAAGAACACGGTGTCGGCTGGAAACAATTGGATCGATTTTGAACTCGAAGGAACCAAAAGCAACCGTAGTGCTATCGGAGCGGAGATCAAACTCTTTTGGAACGGTCGGGTTCAGGTACAGACGGTTTCAGGTGGTAGCGGATTCTGTAGTCAGAATCAAAGACGTCTTCACTTTGGTTTAGGAAAAGGCGTCCAGGCGGAGAAGGCGGAGATTCGTTGGCCGTCAGGTGCGGCACAAACTATTGAGAAGCCGGTTATGGGCCAAATCCATCGGCTGAAGGAGCCTGCGTGAGTCAACTTGCCGGCGAAGTTACGGTCAACCCACCAGTCGAAACGCGTGAGCGAAAGAAGTTTCGTTTCGACAACCGTTACATTGCTCCACTTTTCATCACGTGCATTCTTTTGGTTGGCCATCTCTCTTACGGGATCCTGGAAAGCTACAAGAAGACAGTGCTCGCAATCATTGTTGCGATCATTGCTGAGTTAATCCTGGGACGAATCTTCTTCGGTAAGTGGTTGAATCTCGCGAGCGCTTACATCACTGGGATTAGCGTGGGAATCCTGGTTCGCTCGCCTGCTTACTGGCCCTATGCGCTGTGCAGCGTGATCTCGATCATGTCGAAGTATGTGCTGCGCGTTAAGAATCGTCACATCTGGAATCCTTCGAACTTCGGCATTGCAGTCTTGCTCTTTCTTGCGCCAGAGACGATGGCTGTGCTCAGCATCCAGTGGGGCAATAACAAGTGGCCGATCATTGTGATCTGGATTCTTGGATCGATCATTATCTATCGCGCGAAACGATTTCACATCTGCGCTACATACGTGGTTTCGTTTTTTCTGTTTGCCTTCTTGCGCAGCGCGATTACGGGTCATCCATGGCAAGCAGAAGTAGCGCCCATCACTGGTCCAATGTACCAGCTGTTTGTATTCTTCATGATCACTGACCCGAAGACGACAGTTCGAACTAAGGTTGGGCAGTGTGTAGTCGTGTTCTTCGTGGCACTTGCAGAGTTCTTCTTGCGGCTGAACGAAGTGGTTTACGCTCCGATCTTTGCGCTCTTCCTCGTTGGGCCGGCAGCGAATTTGGTTGAGATGTGGTGGGATTCAAGGAAATTGCCGGAGCAGATAGCTGCATAAGCCAGCGTTGGATCAGCTCAACGCATGTCCGATACGCTTCATCAGCTTGTCGTTGAGTTTCCCTGCGTCAAGCTAACAGGATTTCTGCAAAGGTGTGAAGAGGCTGGGACGTTGACCGATTCGATGAGCTTGAGTGTTGGGCATCACAACGACAAGCTAAAGCGTATCGGACATTCGTTGAGCCATTACTGTTAACTCGCGCATCACGGACGCAACGAGCTGAACCGTATCGGATAGTCATTGACCCTATCGCATCTGATCTGATGAAACTCAACTCGATTCTCATACTCCTGTTGGTTCTTCTGTTTGCTGTTGGTTGCAGAAAGGCCGACGCGCCCGCTGAAGCCACCCCCTCATCGGAAGTTGTCTCAGCAAGTCCATCACCTTCGCCAAGTGCGACTTTGCCGCGACCATCTGGTCCAATTGAATTTACTGACGTCACGAATCAGGCCCGCATTCATTTCAAACACAATAGCGGCGCTTTCGGAAAAAAATATCTTCCAGAAACACTCGGTAATGGCTGCGCTTTTCTCGACTACGACAATGACGGCTGGCAAGACATCGTGCTCGTGAATTCGGCTGACTGGCCAGAACACAAAACCGCGAAGTCAGTGCTTGCTCTCTATCACAACAATCAGGACGGCACCTTCACAGATGTGACTCGACAGGCGGGTCTGGCGGTTGAAATGTATGGACTCGGCGTGGCAGTTGCCGATTTTGACAACGATGGCAACCAGGATCTCTACATTACATGTGTCGGACCAAATCGTCTCTTTCGAAATGCTGGAGGTGGGAAGTTCGCTGATGTAACGGCTCGAGCAGGTGTTGGTGATCCCGGCTTTTCTACGAGTGCCGCGTGGCTTGATTACGATAACGATGGAAACCTGGATTTATTCGTCGCCAACTACGTTGAATGGACTGTCGGAACAGATCAGCTGTGCTCGCTCGATGGAAAGAACAAATCGTATTGCACCCCGCAGTCGTACAAAGGGCAAAGCTCAACTTTATATCGCAACAAAGGCAATGGAACTTTTGCGAACGTGACACAGGCCGCGAAGCTAAATGATCCAACCAGCAAATCGCTCGGAGTTGTCATGTTCGACTACAACGGTGATGGTTGGATGGATTTATTCGTCGCAAATGACACCGAACCGAACAAGCTCTACAAAAATAACGGCAACGGAACGTTTGCTGACGAAGGTGTTGCGGCAGGGGTAGCGTTTAGCGAATCGGGAACGGCGCGCGCAGGAATGGGTGCCGACGCCGGCGACTTTGATGGTTCGGGCAGGCCAGGCATCGCAATAGGAAACTTCACAAACGAGAGCATGGCGCTGTATCGAAATGACGGCACGGGGTTGTTTACGGACGAGGCGCCGAATTCCGGAATCGGAAAAATGTCTGCGCAGTCGTTGACCTTCGCCGTGTTTTTCTTCGACTACGATCTCGACGGGTTGCTCGATGTGTTTGCCGCGAATGGTCACGTGTCGGACGACATCAGCGTAGTGCAACCGAACGTGAAGTATGCCCAACCGCCGCACTTGTTTCGTAACAAAGGTAAGAAGAAATTCGAGGAGGCAACACCGAAGCTCGGACGCGCTCTGCAACGTGCGATCGTCGGCCGTGGCGCAGCCTACGGTGACTTCGACAACGACGGCGACTTGGATCTTTTGATTACGTCAAACAATGGACCGGCGCGACTACTGCGAAACGAGAATGCGAACCAAAACGATCTGGTCCGAATCAAGACTATTGGCGCGAGATCGAATCGCAATGGCATTGGTGCAAAGTTGACGCTGAAGACTTCGAAAGGCGTGAAGTTGTTCAGCATGGTAAAGACAGGCTCGAGCTATTTATCGCAAAGTGAGTTGCCGGTGACGTTCGGACTCGGCCCACCGGAGGAGGGAAGAACTCTAAGTCTGGAGATACAGTGGCCGAGTGGACAGAAGGATGTAATTAACGACGTGAAGCCCAACAACGCCGTTACGATTCAAGAAGGAAAGGGTCTGGTTCAGGCCACGCCGATAGTATTTGCTAAGCCAGCTCCATCACCTTCGCCATCGCCGTCCGCTAAATGAATACCCCCGACGGCATTCGGGGGATGGTTCAGATCCAACCTACAAGAAATCGAGGGACACTTCATTGCGCGCTGGCGAATGACGTTGAGAGATCTAGGGGATCTGCATTCGCCAGCGCGTAAAGATTTTTGGGTGCACCGTTGTAGGCTGGATCTGAACCATCCCCCAACTGCCGTTGGGGCTATTTAACCTCTTCCCACTCCCAACGCATCCGCGACGCGATTGATGTAGTTGAACCACGATGCAATCAAGGTGATCTGCAAAATTCCTTTGTCATCAAACCCAACCGCTCGCAGTTTTTCATGATCCGCAGGAGAAATTCGCGTCGCGTCTCTGGTTATCTGAACCACGTATTCCAGCATCACTCGATCCTGTTCGCTGATTGGAGCACTCTTGTAATCTGCTTCCAAAGCGCTCACCATTTCTTTATCTAACGTAACCCGACGCAGAAACTCTGCGTGAGATTCAATTCAATAAACGCACCTATTCGTGACCGATACCATAGTGGCGATCATTTCGTGTTGCCGGCGCTCCAGAGGTAACTCCGGCGACATCAACGATCCATAAGTTGCGAACGCGTGGTAGAGAGCATCGGGAATAAGGCTGTGCGACTCCACGATTCCTGACGATTCACCATCAGGCGTGGGATGTACAGGGGTGGCGTACTCGATTGGATACAAGTGCCGTTGAGCTTCAGCTGCCTCCTTCACCTTCTCATCTTCCGAGGGCGAAACGGTTTTGATCCACGTCATAAGAAATCTCCCTCCAACCATTGCGGTGTCCTACCTCTGCGTTTCTCTGTGCAACCTCGGTGTTCTTTGTGTCTTTGTGGTGTGTATTCGCTGCATCTTTTTCACCACAGAGGCACATCAGAGTGCAGAGGTTGCACAAAGAAGAAATTCAAATTAGCACACCACTACTATTGCGATCGTTTTTCACGCAGTAAGAAATAATAGACAGGTAAACCTAACAAAACTACAGCTACTCCCAGAATTGCTTCCAGCGGTCGACGCCCGCCGAGCAGGAGGAGTATCAACGCCGTCAACAGTAGAAATATCACCGGCGGTAAGGGATATGCTGGGGTAAGAGCAACTCCGCTGGTTCTTGTAGCGCGCCTTCTGAAAACGAACAGACTCGCCACGGTCAATCCAATGAAAATCACGACCACAAATATGAAATAGGAGATGATCGTGTCGAACGAACCGAGTAGCACCAGCCCTGATGCGAGTGTTGCTTGAATCAGGATTGCTCGAGCGGGCGTACCGAACCGCGGATGAAGTGCCGCAGCTGCTGGAATGAACAATCCATTCCGAGCCATCGCGAAGTAAACACGTGGGGCTGACATCACGACGGCTGCAAGGCTTCCAAACACCGCAACGATTACGACCGTGGATAACACACTTCCGCCTGCGCGACCAAACATCGCTTCTCCCGCCTGGGCAACGAAGATCTCTCCTGAGGTAACCCGCTCGAGTGGAACCAAATAAATAAATGCGGCGCTCGTTAGAATGTAAACGAGCGTGAGTATCGTCACACCGGCAAGCAATGCTCGCGGCAATGTTCGCTCGGGATCCCGGACTTCACCTGCAAGTTTGCTCAAGTCCCACCAACCACCGAAAGAAAAGAATGCTCCAACAAGTCCTCCAGCAAGTGCCGCTATCAACGGTTCAGAACCGGCGCGCTGTTCAAAGAACGGTTGGAAGTTAGACCAGTTTCCGCTCTGCATTCCGAAACCCCACGCGATTACCACGAAAAGTAATCCTAGTTTAAGGATTGTGAGCGAGGCGACTAACCAGCCACCAAACTTGACGCCGCGAATATTGACGACAGCAATCGTCACGATTGCAGCGATGGCGACTGACTTAATTGCTACTGAGCTAAAACCGAAAATATAGCCGGCATAGCTTCCCATGCCGACGGCGAGTGCGGCAGTGAGTCCTGGATCCATTACCAGCAGTGCCATCCATCCATACAAGAACGCTATGGGTCGCCCGTACGCTTCGCGCAGATAAACATAACCGCCACCGGCCTCCGGAAATCTTGAAGCAAGTTCGCCGTAGCAAAGCGCCCCACAGAATGCCATTCCGCCCATGATCAACCAGACCATTAGCAACCAGAATGGTGAGCCAAGCGACTTCGCCATTCCCGACGGAGTCAGGAAGATTCCGACAGCAATAACTTCTCCGACAATGAACGCAACGGCTGTTCGAAATCCCAGTTGCCGCTTCAGAGTCGTGGCGCTACTCATTCGAAGTTCGCTAGAAGCTCACACGCACTGCAAATTGGAATGCTCTGGGACCACCTGAACCGAAAACGCCTCCGGCTGTAGTGACCGGTCGACCGAAACTACCGTCGCGGACAAGCACGTTGCTGAAGCCGGAGTAGTTTGAATTAGAAACGCCGAGCACATTAGTCACGTTGAAGAGATTGAAAACCTCGGCAATAGGTTCAATTGAGAAATCCTCACCCAGCTTGAAGATCCTGGCAACTCTCAGATCCAGTGAATTGAAGCTGTCACTAAAACGCGCATCGTTTGAAACCAATGGCAAAGGTTGGCCACCGAACCCGCCAGCGGCATTTACTTGCGTGATGAATTGATTCAATTCCGCTCCGGTATTGATTATCCGCCCACCGGCATTCCGTTGTAGCTGCGGAATTCTCTGACTGCCATCTGGCACGAGGATGTCCATCGGCACTCCTGAAGCGATTGTGAGGATCGGCGACATTTCGAATCCATACGGAAGATCGAAGACCCCTGCGAAAGCAAATCGATGGCGCTGATCATTCGGGGTTGGACCATATTCGAGTTGCAGGTTGTTTGGGTCGATCGGCCCATTCGAGAAGGGAATCTGATCGTCATTCGCATAGTTGAAAGCTTTGGAGAACGTGTACGCGGCACGCAGCTGTGTACTGTTAGAGAAGCGCTTCTCCATCGAGAGCAGCAGGCCATCGTATTTTGTCTTGACGCTTGATTCGAGATTCTTAACGAGGTCGGGTCCACCAACTACTGGATTAAAGACCTGACCAATAGGCCGACCGATGATGAAGTGTGTCCCGAAGTTGTGAAGATAGTCTGCCCGCACAACCATATTTCTGCCCAACTCACGCTGGATCCCAATGTTTGTCTGTTGGACCATGGGATTCTGCATGTCATTATCGATGATATTGATGCCGCCCGCGCCTGCGCCAGGAAGTATGAAACCAGTGAATGGATTAGCGAGCGTCGGCGCGGGTGGTGGGAACGTGCCGTTTACCGGATCAAAAAGAAATGGCGGAGGAATGAAGAAGAGATTTCCGGCGCGCACGTTAATCGGCAGCGCCCGTCCGTCGAGTCCTCGCTCCAACGACTGAATCTCGAGCGTTATTCGATCGTAGTAGATGCCATAGCCTGCATGAAGACTGGTCTTGCCGTCCCTCGATGAGTAGTTCAAACCAAAGCGCGGGCCGAGATTGTTCTTATCCCTACTACGAGTTCCGTGAAGGAACGGAAGGATCAGGGGATTCAACTCATCGACGCGACTGACATTCTTGACGTCAGTATCCAGTTCGTACCTCAGACCCATATTCAACGTCAGCTGCGGATGTATTCGCCAGTCGTCCTGCACAAAACCAGCGATGTAGGTATTGCTAGCATCAGGAATCAACAGCGGTTCAGTCGGCTTGGCACTGCGTAGCGTTACAGCAAAGACCAAGTCGTTATCATCAACTCGGCCGTCTCCATTGCGATCGAAGTCTGGAAAATCTTCGATGAGTTCGATACGACCCTCTTGAAAAACGCCAAGATCGAAGTCGCCTCTGACGCGCTGAATGTCACCGCCAAATTTCAGCGTATGATTGCCCCGAACAAGAATTAGCGTGTCACTGAATTGAATTCTCCGTTGTTTGGTCGCCTGAGGCACGCGAAACGAAGCGCCATCTTGAATGCTGGGAAAGGTAAGCTGTGGTTCTACCGACACAGGATCGATGTTGTTGTCGAAGTGACTGAAACTGAAACTAAAACTGTTAAGTGCTCTGGGGCCGAGAATGTGTTCGTGGCGGGTGAGAAACGAATGCGTGTTGTTCCGGCTTTCCTGCCGTTCCGTCGCAGAGCCGATCGCGCGGATTAATGAGCTCGGTGCAATATCGTTTTCTCGCTGTACCGAGTATCTAAACGTAAACGTATCGATAGTGGTTGGCGACCAATCGAGACGTTCAGTGCTTAGTAGATCGTTCAACGGCGCCGCCGCGAATTCTTTTTTGATTGAACGAGTGGCGAGATCGCGCGACCCAACCAACACGGCGCCGTCCTGGTTACGGTATTCAATAGAGCCGAAGAACCAGGCCCGGTCTCGTTTTATCGGTCCTCCAATCGCGAACGCATACTGCTGACGATCAAATGGCGGCTCCTGGCTTAGTGCACGATCGAAAGTTGCGGGCAGGCCTTGCAATGCTCGGTCGCGAAAGAAGATTGAACCAGATCCGTGGAATTCGTTGGTTCCCGTTTTTGTCACAACGTTAACGACGGCCGAACCTGAGCGACCTAGTTCAGACGAGAACCGGTTCGTGGCCATTTGAAACTCTTGCACGGCTTCCTGGGAGATGTTCTGAACAGCTCCGCCTACAACATCGTCGTTGTTGTCGGCGCCATCTACTGTGACGTTGCCCCCGCGACCCAACTGGCCGGCAGATGAGACAACTACTGTATTTGTCTTGGTGGGATCGAAATTTGGTGCGGGCGAATTTCCTGGAACTAGAAAAGCGAGCTCCAGGTAGTTCCGCCCGTTAAGGGGCAGGCTTTTGATATCGCGTGAATCAATCGTCTCTGCAACTGCCGAGGTGCTGGTCTGGGCCAAAGGTACCTCCGCAGTCAGATCCACGATTTCGCCGACCGCGCCTACCTCTAGAGTCGCATCGAGCGTAACGGTTTCACCTACTTGCAAAGTGATGGGTGCCGACGAAACCTTATCCTTAAAACCAGTTGCACGAATGCGTACTTCATAAGATCCGGGCGACAAATTAGAGAACACGAACACACCACTATCGTTCGTTGTAGTTTCCCGCGATATGCCAACACTCGTTCGCGTTGCCGTAACGCGCGCCCCCGCTATCACCGCGTCATGCGGATCGACAACAGTGCCTCTCAATGTTGCGGTTGCGCCCTGCTGCGCGCCTATTGACATCGGGTTAGCCAGGCAAAGCCAGACCAGGAGACCTGGAAAAGCAATTCGGAACAGTTGAACCATTTTATTGTCCGCAGGGGTTATGACCGGGCGAGTGTTAGTGCACATTCCAGCTCCTTGCATAATCGCTTCGCTGGAAGCTGCGACACATCCAACGAATCCAAAATATGTGAACGCCCGTACGCCTGCGAAATGTCCGCAGTGTTCGTGCTGGGTTGTCTGCTTGAAATGGTGAGCCCGGTCCAGGGTAGTAATGATAGCGCTAAAGGTCGTGGTTCAAGGTTGCAACAAAGTATAGGAAGGAAGTTCGACCTTTAACTCAAAGAACCATGGACCGGGAAGATTGACTAACGCGCGAGAGGCTAGCAAACGTGCGTTCGTGTGTCATGGCCCGGAAGATGGGATTGGAAATCAAACTTTAGTTGGATCTAGTTGTAGGGGCGGCCTCCGTGGCGCCCGTCCGTGTGCGGAAGAAGACGGGCGGCCACGGAGTGCCGCCCTACAATTCTCACAAGTGAACCAGGCCGCGTTGCAGAGCCGTCGTCGCGGCTTGCGTGCGATCTGAAACGCCAAGTTTGCTAAGTAGACTGTTAATGTGACTCTTGACGGTGGCTTCACTGATCTTTAACGAGTTCCCAATCTCTTTGTTCGACTGACCCTTTACAATCAACTCTAGTACTTCCAATTCGCGCTCCGTCAGCGCCGACCCAGACATCCTTTCAGCGAGTCGTTCAGCGATCACTGCGGGAATCCGGCGTGACCCGGCATGAACTGATCTGATAGCGGCTTCTAACTCTTCGAAAAACATATCCTTCAGGAGATATCCCTTCGCCCCTGCCTGCAAGGACCGGTAGATGTCTTCATCACCGTCGTAAGTAGTGACGACAATCAAGCGAGCTTCAGGAAACTCTTGTCGAATTTTTGTAATCGCTTCAACGCCGCCGATGACGGGCATGCGTAGATCGATCAGCATCACGTCGGGCTTGTGCCGCCGAAAGAGCTCGATGGCCTCCTCGCCGTTGATTCCTTCCGCGACCACCTCCATGTCTGAAACCGTGTTGATTAAGGCGACGAAGCCTTGACGGACTACGGCCTGGTCATCAACCACGATGATTCTGATTTTGTTATTGGTGCTCATCAACTGTTTGCGACGGCCGCGGGTCAATTATTGATCGGCACGTCAACTATCACTTCGGTACCGGAACCATTCGCACTATTAATCCACAATGAGCCGCCCATTTGCTCAGCGCGTTCCCGCATTCCTATCAGCCCGAAGTGATTCGCTCCATTCTGCGTGGCGTCGTAATGAAAACCCTTACCGTCGTCGCGCACAGACAGTTGTAGTCCGTTCGGATCGAATCTTAGATTCACGAAGATGTGCTCCGCGTTCGCATGCTGCACCGCATTATTGATAGCCTCCTGGCCGAGACGCAAAACATTTTCTTCCACGACCCGAGGCAGCGGTCTGAAAGTCCCGTTGACCTCGACTTGCGCTTGAATCCCCGTGTCGTACGTTAAGCGGCGAGCTGTATCAGCTAGCGCCTTCGGTAGATCGCTTTTCTCCAGCGCTTGCGACCTTAAGTCCCAAACGTAACGACGGGCGTCTGCAATTCCACGGCGCACGAGAATCCGCACTCGATCCAGGTGACTCTTCGCCACCTCAGCGGATGGCGGCAGTGTGCGTGCAACTACCTCCAGTTGAACTGAAATTCCCAACATCTCCTGCGCGAGATTGTCGTGAATCTCGCGCGCGATTCGCGTTCTCTCCGCGAGCACTGCCGCAAACTTAGCCTGCATTTGCCGTAGCCGAAATCGATAAACCTGCCAAGCGATAATTACCAGAGCCAGCAGACAAAGAATGTAGAACCAGGTGGTCTGATAAAAGTACGGCTTGAGATAGAAACTGAGAGCGGTTCCAGTTTCGTTCCATACGCCATCGTTATTGCAGGCAATGACGCGAAACCGATAATTGCCAGGTCGTAGGTTGGTGTAAGACGCGACGCGTCGTGTACCGCCATCGATCCAGTCTCGGTCGAATCCTTCAAGTTTGTAGCGGAAGCGAATCTTCTCTGGAGCTACGAAGCTCGGTGCCGTGTAGTAAAAATCGAACCGTGTTTGGCCAGCAGGGACCTGAGTGTTGCTGCTGAGAATCGCAGGCTGATCGTCGGTCCTGAGTTGTTCAATCACGACCGGCGGCGGGTGTTGATTCGTCTTGATGTTAGAGGGGTCAATCATGGCAACGCCTCTAATTGTAGCGAACCATAATCGACCCGCACTGTCTTTCCATGCTGACGGTGATCCTCCGCCACTGCACTCGCGCGTCAGCATTCCGTCTGCGGTACTGTACGCGACAACAGAGATCGAGGAAATTTGTCCAGTTGCAACCTGATCGAAATCCAACTTGCTCGCGCGGAAGATGCCTTTGCTACAACTGAACCATAGATTGTTCCCACTATCTTCGACGACGCTATGAATCACATCGTCAATTAACCCCTGTTTGGTGGTGTACGCAGTGAAGGCGCCATTTTTAAAGCGATTGACGCCTCCGCCATTTGTAGTGATCCACAGGTTTCTGTCCGAATCTTCATATACTGCCGACACTAGATCACTCGAGAGACCATCCTTCGTCGTGTACGTCGTAAACTCTTCATTCCTAAATCGCGTCAAACCGCCCAGAGAGCCAATCCAAAGTGTGCCATTCGAATCCTGATACAAGGCGGTGATCAAATCATTCGGCAAACCGTCCGCTTCCGTAAATGTCTTTGATTCAGTTCCCCTAATTCTCGTCAGTCCACTGCGCGTGCCGATCCATAGATAGCCGTCGCGATCCTGATAAATCGATCGTACGTATTCGTTGACTGGTCCACCTCCTGATCGCTGCGGCGTAAAGATCCCGTCGCGGTACCGGTTTAGACCGTTAGTGGTCCCGACCCAGATTGCTCCGGTCGTATCGCCAAACAAAGCGATCGCCGCATTGCTGGATAAGCCGGTGTCAGTTGAATAGTTCGTGAGTCGTCCGTTTCGCAGCAGGCTGAGTCCGCCGCCATCTGTGCCAATCCAGATGTCACCGTTACTGCTGCCGTACACTGATTTGACTAGATTGCTGCGCAGCCCGTTCGTTGTTGAATACGTTGTGAATTTCGTCTCCTTCAGGAGATTGATACCGCCTGATTCAGTACCGACCCAAAGATTCCCTTCGCGATCTTCAAACAATGCGAGGACAGTACTGGTGGAGAGTGAGTGTCCTGCGACAAAACCGTCGAATCGGTTTTGGACGAATCGATTGAGACCGCTGGCGGTTCCCACGAGTAGTGTTTCAGCGTCGACGCATAACGACAGGATCCTGTCGCTGTTAAGACCATCACGCATTCGGTAAGTAGTAAAGACGCCATCTTTGAATACGCTAAGACCGGAGAGCGTGGCGAACCACAAGCGACCGTCCGACGTTTGTTGAATGGCTCTTACACTATTGCTGCCAAGACCGTCGCGCTCTGTGAACGTTGAAAATTTCCCGTCTTTAAATCGAGTCAGGCCATACGGTGTTCCGATCCAAAAAGCGCCCGCAGCATCCTCAAACAAAGTCTGAATGCTACCGCTGATCGATCGATCGCTCGCAGGGAAGGTGGCTATCTGATCGCCTTTCAAAACGATCAATCCACCCGCCGTAGCCACGTATAGGTTCCCATTTCGATCTTCATATAACGATTGGATACTGTTGTTCGGTAATCCTTCTATTCGGACAAATGCAGCGTCGCTGCCTGCTTGCAATCGCACCAGTCCTTCCGCGGTACCAATCCACAGATTTCCCTGCCGGTCCGCCAACAAGGCGCGAATATAGTTGCTCGACAACTGCGGCGTATTCTGCTTGTCGAACACACGGAAGCTGATGCCGTCGTAACGTGCGAGTCCGCCTTCAGTGGCAATCCACACGTATCCATTCTTGGTTTGGGAGATTGCGTGTACGGTGTTTTGTGGTAGCCCGTTTTCGGTGAGCCAGACCTCCACTACGAATTGAGATAAATCCCTATGGCTATCGAGAGCGCTGACTATTCCACTCCAGATCAGTAACACTAGAATGAGATGAATAACGGTGAAAGACACTGGGTTTCGCAGACTTGGATATCCGATAATCGCTTGGTAAGCCAGACTGGCGACAGTGTACCGCTCTGTATTTATCGGAACAACTTTTAGCAATGGTTTCCGCGCAGTGCTCCAGTCTGGGTTGACGGAAAACCGCTGAATGGTCTAAATAGGGCTGCTCCGCCCGAATTCAACCAAAAGCCCCTCCGATGACAAATACAACAAGTCGAATTGTTTCGCTCGATGTCTTTCGCGGTTTAACGATCGCGGGAATGGTGCTCGTTAATAACCCGGGAACCTGGAGCAATATCTACTGGCCGCTGGAACATGCGGAGTGGCATGGATGGACGCCGACGGACCTCGTCTTTCCGTTCTTTCTCTTTATCGCGGGCGTTTCCATCCCATTGGCGTTCGCGAGCCGGCTCGAGCGCGGGGGCAGTCGTCGCGATCTTCATCTCAAGGTGATCAAGCGAACTTTGATTATCTTCGCGCTTGGGTTGTTGTTGAATGGTTTTCCTTATTTCAACTTATCCGAGCTTCGGATTCCGGGAGTGCTTCAACGAATAGCGGTCTGCTATTTCTTTGCTTCCATTATTTTTCTAAACACAAAGTGGAGAACACAGATCTTCATAGCGATTGCTCTGCTGCTTTTGTACTGGGCGTTGATGAAGCTGGTGCCTGCCCCCGGCTTCGCTGCCGGAGATCTAACGAAAGAGGGGAGCCTCGCATCATTTATCGATCGCGCAGTTTTCGGTAAACACGTATGGGCACAGGCGAAGGTCTACGATCCTGAAGGACTGCTCAGTACTATTCCCGCAATCGCCACAACTCTGATGGGAGTTCTGACGGGCCAATGGCTGAGATCCGAAAAGACACGGCAGGAAAAAGTTGCCGGGATGTTTGTCGCCGGCGCGATATGCGTAGCTGTTGGCTGGGCGTGGAATTCCTTTTTCGTCATAAACAAAGCGCTCTGGACCAGTTCCTATGTGTTGTTTACTGGAGGACTGGCGCTGCAGTTCCTGGCGGTCTTTTACTGGATTATCGACATAAAGGGATACCGCCGATGGGCCAAGCCGTTCGAGGTTTTTGGTTTGAACGCTATTGCGCTCTACGTTGGTTCAGGGTTAATGGCTGACTTGTTGGGATTGATAAAAGTAAATGCCGGCGGCGCTTCTGTTCCATTGCAGTCGTGGATCTATCAGAACGTCTTCGCCTCATGGGCGAGTCCCGTTAACGCATCACTGGCCTTTGCGGTCGCGTTCGTGCTGCTCTGGCTGGGCTTAATGTGGATTTTATATCGCCGGCAGATTTTTATCAGCGTGTGAGAATACCGGCGACTTATTTGCTGAGTTGGTCGGCGCGTTGGTGGATACGGCTACTCCAATTAATGACACTTGCAAGATCGCGCTTAGCCCGAACAAGATCTTGAGCGTTAACTGTCCCAGGGGTCTCGATCATAGGATTGGTGACAAAATCTCGAATGTGCTTGCACAGCGTCGCCAACACCTGTTTTAGGTTGTTGTCTTGAAACTTGGGCGACTCTGAAGTGGATGTTTTTTCCTCTTCAGACTGCTGAAGCATAAGCGTCGACTGCAGCCGAGCAGACCGCTTTTTAATCTCACCTGAAGCTTCCGAAACAAAGTGGTAATCAAGAGAAGCCTCTGAAGAGATTGCTCTCGCGAGCTCATTGTGAAGCACTAGGATTCGGTTGAAGTCTTGTTCGACTTGGGCAACGAGCGCTTTCTTTTCTTTGTCAGAAAGAGGAACCTTCGGTTCCACACCGAAGTTGCGCAACTGGTACTCTCGTTTGCTCATCTCCTGTTGTCGTTGCCGATCGGTGTTAGTTCGATCGATTGGCGGACTCATGGGCTGTTGCGCTTGAACGCAGATATTGGGAGCCAGGTAACAGGCTAGGGCGAAAAGTGACATGAAGCAGAATTTGGTGAGCTGATGGTTGATGGCTAAGCTCTCCAGTCTGGACTTGGTTGGGGGACATTATAGTCTCCGCCAATGATGTCGACAATTCATGTCGAAGAGGTAAATTTAGGTCCAGCCGAAATGCAATCTGCGAACTTCGATCGAAGAAATCATTTGACTCAACGCCATACCTGTACTACTTAGTTGTGGACTCAAACAAAGTTCCCCAAAGAAGTAGAAGCGAATGCGTCGAATAAACCTAAATAAGGCAAACGTGGCGCGGTCCAATACGATCCGCGACATAAATCGGCAGATCATTCTGAATTATGTACGCGAGAGAGGGCCGATTTCGCGGGCACACATCGCCCAGGAAACGGAATTACAACGGTCTACCGTCTCGCTGATTGTGGAGGAGTTAAGAGCCGACGGTCTTGTTGAGGAAGTGAGTGGCGAATCGACCGGCGGCCGTCCGCCACTTCTGTTATCCCTTCGAACTGCAGATGCTGTAGCTATCGGAGTCGACGTCGGCACGGCACGGACAATGGTGGCGACTAGTGATCTGGCCGGTCGCGTGCTGGAAGAACAAACGTTCGATACGCCGCGCGAGCCCAACGAACTTATCGAAAAAATCATCGCCCGTTCACGCGAACTAATCGCAAAAAACAAGAACACTATAGAAGGCATTGGCATCAGCTTGCCGGGATTAGTCGACCCCGTGAGTGCGAAGTCGTTCGTCCCGCATTTCAAATGGCAAGACATTCCGCTGGTTGATGAGTTATCCGCGGCGCTTGGGTTGCCGGTAACGATCGAGAACGATGCGAACGCAGCCGCTCTCGCCGAACTTTGGTTTGGACGACCGGAGATTCGGCAGGTAAGAGACTTTATTCTCGTGCTGGTTGAAGAAGGGGTTGGAACTGGAATTGTTTTTGACGGTCAAATCTACCGTGGTGAGGGTGGTGCTGCGGGAGAGTTTGGCCATATGACAATCGGTACCGGCGCGCC
>DATIBJ010000129.1:0-9789 GCA_035457565.1 Pyrinomonadaceae bacterium
CATCGCGTAGCCATGACAACTTCCGCGGACTGCCTCCAACAATGTTCTTGAGGTCAACCTCGTTGTTTCGAGATCGCAAAAGGATGATAAAATCTGGCACAAACAAAAATGTGCCGAACATGCAGTTGATGCAGTTGATGCAGTGCATGCAGTGCGAATTTTTCCGAGGAAATTTAGTGCTTGTTGAGTCTACAAGAGTTGGCCCACCCTCGAGCACTACCTTGACACGGTAGGGGGTTGCGGTTCAAATCCGCACGCGCCTGCCATTTCTTGTCCAGCCACCTCAACAGGCCTGTTTGGGACGAGGGTTTCGGACCCTACTCCGAAAGCGAGACAACTGTGATTGAGCACCTGAATCTTTTTCGCGTTCCGTAACCGCCGTCGCAAGTAGCTTCTGGCCATCGGCGCGTCAAAAAAGCGTCAACCCCTCCACCTTACGTCACGTAAACAAAAGAAGAGGCGACACTTGCGAGTGTCGCCTCTATTACTGAGCCAAGCGGGCGATTAACTCTTTAGAATCAATGAATTACAAGCATTATTGGACCAGCCGATAGTGGAGTGATGTTGTAAACGTCAGCATCTTAAATGATTTCTGCTCGCTTGCGCCAGCAATAGTGCTAACACTGAAGCATCCCGGATTACGCGCTGGTCTTCGTATGGCGAATTAGAGTCTCGGGAAATCGTTACGTTCTTTGTTTCTCGAAGGTTGCGGCCACCGTGATACAAGAAACGAAAGGCCCCTCGAGCTGGAAGATGGAGACGTGGTACACGGCGATCACATCGAGAGCAGACGAACCACCAGCGAATACCACCGTAGTTCGGCTCCGTGCGAACAAGCGCCACATATGCCGTCCAGATCGCCCACGTCAGATGAATAAAAGACCAGGTCGTCGATGCGAATTGGAATGTGGAAGCTGTGCGAGTGAATAATACTGGTCCAATTCGATTGATTCAGTCGGTTTGACCACGATACTCGGCGAAGTATATAGTCCGCCCAAACAATCAGGAGCGTCTCCCAATGGCAACTAAGAAACGAAAGAAAACCGCCAAGGTTCAGCTCGACGCCGCAAGCGTTCACCAGTTTGAAGCTCAGCTGCGCGAAGGTCTGGTTGCGTCCGGCGCGGTGATGTCAACCGAGAACTACACGCCCGAGCTTCAAAGCAATGCCAAAGTTGAGCTCGACGCGCCGACCGCGGCTCGGCTATCTGAAGTTCTGCGCAAGGGTCTGGTTGCATCGCAAATTGTCATGGCAACTGAGACTCCACAACTCGATAAGTTGACCCGCAAGGTCAAACGCAAATCCACTCGTCGTCCAGCCGCCAAGAAGAGATAGCGTGTGGCTAAAACGTTTCGGATGAGCTCCAGCTTCCGGGCTGAGCCGCTACGAGTGACGTTGGCCCATGCAAGACTTCTGGCACGTCAACTTGGTATTTCCAGGGTCACTGACATAACCCGCCTGGATTGGGTCGGTGTCCCGGTGTTCGCAAGCATACGTCCGGATGCTCAACCTGGATCCCTATGTGTCAACGCCGGCAAAGGAATGCGAGTTAATGAGGCTCGTGCCGGCGCTTACATGGAAGCGATCGAGTACGCGTTTGCCGAGTCCAAGCGCGCATCGCTGGAAGTCTTTCAAGTTGCCGCACGAAACGTTTATTTGGGACCAACCAATCCTCAATCGATCCTCGCGTTCTGCCCGAGAATGAATGCGGAAATCGATCTGGATGAACCGATCGCTTGCGTGAAAGCAAAGGACATCGGAACTCGCAAAACGTTCCTGGTTCCCGCAGAACTTGCTTTTCTACCATTCCCAACCGAGTTAAACGGCACGCGATATTTCGGCTCGAATTCAAATGGCTTAGCTTCGGGCAATTCTGTGCTGGAAGCCACTTTCCACGGTTTAGCTGAAGTAATCGAACGCGACATCAGTTCCTTCCAGGCAATACACGACGAATCAATACTTGTGTCTAATCATTCCCTGCCCACAAAAATCAAAAGTATTGAATCCAATCTGTCAGCAAGGGGAATGAAACTCTATGTTCGTTACGTGAGGAATGCATTCGGTGTCCCGTTCTTTGTGGCTGCGGTCGCTGAAGTCGAAAGTAAGGATCCCATTTACATCAGCGTCGGATACGGATGTCACACGTGGAAGGATATTGCAATCACACGCGCGGTCTGTGAAGCAATGCAAAGTCGCTTGTCGTTCATTCATGGCGGCCGCGACGATCTGACAGACCGTTATAAACGCTTTAAAGGCCGGACACGGAAAACGAGAATGCATTACGCCACAAAGCTTCTGCGCCGACTATCTCATGACGACTTCGCCATCTCATTTCAAAGCATCGGCGATCTCTCGGCTTCCGCAACTAATCTCCAATCATCACTCGACGTACTTATGACGATATTGAGGCGCGATGGCTTCAAGCACATACTGCGGATCGTCTATACGCCGAGCGAACTGCCACTCCAAGTAGTTCGCATTCTTGTGCCTGGTCTGGAATGTTTTACCGAAGCTACCACACGAATTGGTCTTCGACTTAGAGACTATGTCCGAGCTCAAATCTAATTGCTGGCTGTTTGCCGGTCCAACGCTGAATGGTTCGACTCAGTCAGCCGAGCAAGCAGGGATAAGAGTCTTGCCACCGGTCCAGCGGGGAGATGTTGAACGGCTGGTCCTGACTCGGCGTCCGGGCGTGATCGCAATCGTTGATGGAAAATTTCACCAGTGTCTGTCAGTGGGGCATGCTGAGATTCGTTCTGCATTTGGCGCAGGTTGGCAGGTGTGGGGACTTTCCTCAATGGGAGCGATTCGAGCCTGCGAGATGCGACATATGGGAATGCGCGGCTACGGTGTAGTTTACGACTGGTTTTGCCGCGATGAGAATTTTCGCGATGATGAAGTTGCGTTGCTACATTTGCCCGATCCTCCCTACCTTCCGATCAGTGAGCCCCTGATTCATATTCGGTTGTGGCTGAAGGAACTAGTGACCACGCGCGTGCTCACATCGAGTCAACAGATGAGAGTGGTCCGGACGCTGATGGCAATGTGGTTTGGTGAGCGTACATTGCCAAAGGCTCGGAACATGGTGGTGGCTGAAATCCCGAAACGCGTTAAGGAGGTCGACAAGTCTCTAGCGAACTTTGCCCGCTTTCGCGTGAAGTCACATGACGTAGATGCTTTCCTTCGGGATAAGCCTTGGGAGTCTCTTCACTAGTCTCTGCGTATCTCTGCGTCCTCTGCGTCGCAAGTTCATAGGTTCGTATTTTTCTGAGAAGGCTTTTGGGCTTGGCCGTTCTCCTGTCGGAAAGCCTCTGGCTTTCCGCATTGGTCAAAGGTTTGCGGCTCCGCCGCGAAAGCGCAGCATCAAAGACAAATGACATTGCTGACGGAAAGCCAGAGGCTATCCACAAGGACAGCGGCCAAGCCGCAGGTCAAGTTGCTGCTGTTGGTTGCGGCTCGCAGAATTCAGTCAGGCTCCTTATTATGGCAATCCTATGCGTTGCATCAGCCCAACGATGCGTGGATCGGATCTAAAGTTATCGAACTGCGGATCGATCTTCAGGTAAACCACATAAGCATCGTGGTCGTGGTACGCCTTCTCAAGCCAGACTAACGCCTGCTCCTTATCACCCAATCTTGCATAAAGGCTTGCGATTGAATACGGTGAGACGCTGCCCTTTTCAGCGTCTTCTCTTAGAAATTGCAATTGTCGATTCCAGAAGCCCTGCGGGCCGCCGCTTGCAAACGCCTCGTTCAGATTTTTGGCGCGCTGGTCGGCCAATGCTGAGTTGCCAGTTGCGAGAGTGGTTGCCTTCTGAAGTTCAGCAATAGCTTCTTTGTACATTCCTTTTTCAATGAATGCATTGGCCAGATAACGATGAGCGCTCACGAAATTCTTATCCATTTCAATCGTTTTGTTCAGTTGCTCGATAGCCTGGTCATACAAGCGAGCTTTTAGATAGGTGTCACCAACAACTGCATTGATGATTAGTGAAAGCGGATCCAACTCCTGTGCTCGTTTTATTTCTGCAAGGGCCTCCTGATGTCGAGCCATTGTCGATAAGTATTGCGCATACCAGTGATGCGCTGTAGCGTAATTTGGATTCAGCGCTAAGGCCCTTTTGAGCTCGCTCTCGCACCCCTTAAAATCCCATTCGTAATCCGAATTAATACCGGCGAGAGACGTGTGTGCTTCCGCCAATGAGTCATCGATCTCCAAAGCTTTTAGCGCGGCTGCTTTCGCTTTGAGATAAGCCTCCTGCGCCGGGACGTCAGAGTAGTTAGGAATGACAACATAACAATCAGCCAATCCTGCATACGCCAATGCATAACGCGGGTCTTTAACAATAGCTTGATTGAAATAATCGATGGCCCGTTTCAGATCATCGCCTGTACGCTTATTCCAGTAAAACCGACCTTTAAGGTACGACTGATACGCTTCGGTGTTCTCAGTAAAGTGTCTGGTAATCCGTTTCTGTTGATCACCTGTCAGTCTCACCCGCAATTGATCAGAAATTTCGCGAGAGATGTCAGATTGGACAGCGAGTATATCCGCGAGCATTCGATCATATTGTCCACCCCAAACACGATAGTTGTTTTCTACGTCAACGAGTTCCGCGTTGATCATTAACCTATCGCCACGTTGGATGATCCTGCCCGTCAGAACGGCCTTCACGCCAAGTTCGCGACCAACAGCCTGAGGATCGGTTTCGCGTCCCTTGTAGCGAAATACTGAGCTGCGCGCGATCACGGAGACATTAGGAAGCTGAGAAACGCTATCGATGAGACTTTCGGTGATACCGTCCGACAAATATTCCACGTTCGGATCGTCATCAGCGTTAACGAACGGCAACACAGCAATGGAGTCGATCGTTTGTCTATTTGGCCTCCATAAATAGAAGTACGCGGCAACGACAACTGCCAAAACAGCCAGGAGCAATCCGGCTAGAAGACCTCTATTGATTTTCTTGAGTCCCGCTGCGAGATGCCCAGCACTTGAAAGCTGCTCACTTGGCAAGGTCGTTCCGGCGATCTCTGAAGTCGAACGTGTCGACACCTCACCGGTTGTCTGTCTAAGAAGTCTTGCGCCTGAGGACGATGCCGAAACGCGCTCCAGTTCCCGGTTAACTTCGAGCTCCAGTCGGAGATTCTCGATATCGACTGCGAGGTCCTTAACCGACTGGTAACGCTTCTCTCGGTCTTTCGCTAACGCGCGTTTGATAATTCGCTGAAGTTCAGCCGGGGCATCAGGCGAATACTCCGCCAACGCCATTGGCTCGCGATCGAGAATCGACACGATGAGATCGCTCGCCGTCGGGCCACTAAATGGCGGGCGGGCCGTTATCATCTCATAAAGCACAACGCCAACACTCCAGATGTCTGTTCGAGCATCAACAGGGAGACCGCGCGCCTGCTCCGGAGACATGTAGCGAATGGTGCCAAGGATCACATTTGGTTTAGTCTGAATAAAAATGCGGGTCGAGGCGTCCGGATCGGAATGTTGTTTATCGACAAATTCCTCCGTGACTTTGGCCAATCCAAAATCGAGTACTTTAACGATCTGATCACGCCGCCTCAGCATGATGTTCTCAGGCTTGATATCTCGGTGGACCACACCTGCTTCATGCGCCGCCGCTAATGCTTCGCAAATCTGTACGGAGATCGTGAGAATCTCCTTCAGCTTCAGCGGGGTCTTGGCCGTGTATTCCCGGAGAGTAACGCCATCGACAAACTCGCTCGCAATATAGTTGAGCGGACCTTCGTGACTGATTTCATAGATCGTCAGCAAGTTTGGGTGGTTGAGACTAGACGTTGTTTTAGCTTCTTGTATGAAGCGATTCATACGTTGGGGATCTGATGCTAACCCGGCGGGAAGCACTTTGAGCGCAACTATTCGTCCAAGTCGAGAGTCGTAAGCCAGGTACACTTCACCCATGCCGCCGGCTCCCAGATGCGAGCGGATTTCGTAAGGCCCGAGATTTGTGCCGTTCTCTAGCATTCGGTGGTTGCAGTCTTAAAAATACTGAACGGGATGTACTTGACGGGTGTCGTAAAACTCTTCATTCGGTCCATCAAATTTGAGTAAACTCAAGTTCCACTCGTGGTTTTCCTCGCGAAGATTCAAAGGGAATCTCAGTCCGCTGAAGGGCTTCCGAAGTCTGGCAGGTTTGATCTTCCGCTAGTTGCCGGAGCAACCGAAGTGTGCAAATCTCAATCGCTGTCTGGGAAGATGCAATCATTGCTGCGATTTTTTGAGAACTTACAAAACGGTGGAGTAAAAAGCAACGCAGATAGCGCAATCCCGCCAAATTGCTCAAGGTGTGCACTACAATGCATCCATGCGAAGAACAGCACTGCTCAAGTTCTTGCTCTCCGACCTGTTGATAGTTGGTTGGTTAACGTCAACGCTGGCCCAGACCTTGAACAACCGCAATTGAAGACTGCATCTACTCACCCGATTCCCATACTATCTGTCACTGCCAGATAGCTTGGTCGGGGGAAGAAGTGGCCGGTAGGCTTGGACATCGAAAGCGCAGACCGAAATTTTCTGGCAGCCGCCAATAAATTCGCTAAGGCGCGTCAACACCTGCCGATCAAATGGTGGCGCCGGTTACCGAACGGTTCCGACTTATCACTACTCAAACGAGGTGTGGATCGAATTCAAATAGACCGCAATTTGAGTTTGGGCTCCTATAGCTACTGCCGCAACGGCTGGGGTGCCTGCAATATTTGTCAAGAACGTGTGGGGGTTCTTCGGGAATGCCGGATTGAGAGCGAACGCGAGATCGTTACGGAACAGCGTAGCACGGTGCGCTAGATCGCCTGCGCGAATTATCGCGGTAGTACTTGGGTTCGGATTTGTCTTATCACCTCGTGCAAACTGGATGATAACTGCCTTCCCTGACCTGGCAGTGGAGACTTACGTATATGAACGGTGCCCATGCGGTCGACTCGCCTGCTTGTGCGATCCAGTTGAATACGTCTGCTATTCTTTGAATCTCCATCGCACCGGGCACTACATTGATCACCGGCGCTTGGTTTCGAAGCGGCGTGTTGTCGGTAAAACCACCAACACCACCGTTGAGTAACGAAGGCAACCGCGATGCTAAGAAGAACGTTAATAACACTCGATTACTCTCACTCAACAGCGGAGCGGTTTTGAGTAGCTTGACCAGAAGCGATCTCGCACAACGTGAACATCAAAAGCAGTGTGATTGAGATCTCTTTCATTCGTTATCTCCATATCGATCGTTAAGACATCTACTGGTCGATCTTGTTAAAGACCACTACCCCGTCGTTAACGATCATTCGAATGTCTTTCAGTGCCTCGATCGATGACAGAGGGTTATCACCGACGATAACGATGTCTGCCTCTAAACCTTTCTTTATTGCACCCGTTCTTTTGTCGATCTCGAGGAGCTTCGCGGCCTGCGATGTGATGGCTTTGATAGCTTCCATTTTGGGTATGCCTGCTTTGGCGAGGCCCGCGGCATTATCGGCGATCGTCCACCGGCCCGAATCGAACTCTCGCCCGTAGTTAAGATCCGTTGCCCCGACGACGTGGACTCCCATTTCATACGCGCGCCGCGTTACCTCCCTGGCTTGCGGCCACATAGTTCGCCCTCTTTCAACAAGTATCGGGTTTGTCGAAACGATACTTCCCAAAGGCCGGTCCAAATCTGCAAAAATGTTACTGACCAACCATGTGCCCCGGGATTTCATGAGCCTTAAGGTCTTATCGCTAAGCCATGTGCCGTGCTCAATGGAATGCACACCTGCCTTTACGGCGGCATAGGCTCCTTCGTCGCCATGAGCATGCGCCGCAACTTTCAAGCCCGCTTTTCGGGCTTCGTCAACGATGGCGATCAATTCCTCATCGCTAAACGTTCGCTTTCGCGGGTCAGTGTCGGGCGTCCCAGCACGTTCCGTCGCAAGAACCTTGATATGGTCGACGCCTTTTGAGGCGAAAGCTCTCACAAGCCTTCTAACATTCTCGACGCCGGATACGCGCGGCTTCATATCGGCTAGCTCAGGGAAGTCCTTTAAGAAAGACGGACCGAATACATCGGGCCGCACCCCCCATCCCGCGGCTAAAATCTCGGGGATGTCCGATCGGCCTCGTCTGTGACCGTCTCGTATCTCGATATCGATGAACCCACCTCCGCCCATTGTCCGCGCCGTGGTTATCCCAAACCGTAAGGCCCTTTGGGCCTGCTCAAAATCGACATGCACATGCGAGTCGATATAACCAGGCAAAAGCCATTTGCCCTTCAGATCGATCACTTCCGCACCGGCGGGCATGCGTTTTAGACTCTTTTGAATACCGGTGATTTTTCCATTTGCGATCGTCACCGAGACATCAAGCAGCGGTTCGCGTGATACGCCGTCGATAACATTCGCATGCTGAAAAATGATCACGCGCGGCCGATCTTGTGGCGAGATGGCCAACGCGTTTATGAATAAGCAAATGCAAGCAATAAGCCTTTTCATATTATTAATATTCGCCGAGAACCGGAGTTCTCGATTCCACCCCCGGTCTCTTCGATGTGCTTTCCAGCCTTTCGCTCTTCATTTCAAAGTCGCGGCGCGTTTGACCTGCTTTACTACGTGAGCCGAAGCCGTGACCGCAGTCAGGAGTCTGGCAAGAAATAAAGCCGTGATCTCTTTTGGTGACTTCATTGTTTTTCAACGGGATCCGAGGCTTCATGATGTGCGCGACCGCTCACTCCAGATCACTTCAACGCCCGCCCCGGCCTCGGCCGGTGAATTTCGTCGTGCTTGCCGCTTCGCGCCAACCGTTCGGCGTTTGCCAGCAAGACATCGAGCGCCGGCCGGTCCAGGTATCGGCCATTCGACACCACGGCGGAGATGCGCCGGGTATTGCGTATGTCGGCAAGCGGATCGCCGTCGATCAGCACCAGGTCTGCCAGCAGCCCCTTCGCGACCGATCCGAACTCGTTGGTCTTCTCGAAGTAGCGAGCCGGGTTCAGCGTGGCCGTGCGCAGGGCTTCGAGCGGAGTCAGCCCCGCCTCGACGAGCGCCGACAGCTCATCGTGGAGCGCGACGCCAGGGACCGTCCAGTCGGTCGCAACGTCGGTGCCCGCGAGTAGCCCGACGCGCTCTTCGTTCATGCGCCGCACAAGCTGCGCCTCCCAGTCAGCGTGTCGCTTTAGTGCCACGGTCGCATCCGGCTTCAGGCCGGAGACCCGCTTCGTCCATGCCTCCCACTCTGTTCGCTGGCGATCCGGCACCCAGCGGAGCCGTTCCCGCACTTCTTCGAGCAGATCGGGACGACGCACTTCCCGCGTATTGAGGAACAGCGTCGGCGTCTGCCAGGTGCCGTTGACGGCAAACTTCCGCAGCAGGGTCGTGCACCGCTCAGGGTCGTAGGTGTCGAGGGCTCGTGTCCGCTGCGCGGAATGGATCTCCGAGCGAAGCTCGCTGCCGATCCGCCGGCTCCTGCTTCGAGTGCCGCGATTCTCTCGGCGAGCAGAGTGTCCGCTTCGCGCGAGCATGCGAACTCGATATTGCGCAAATGCTCGAAGCTCTTCACGCCCGCATCCGACGCCTCGCCGGCGAGAACCGCCAACGGCACGTGAGCGACCACCGCAAGCCCGCTCTTCTTCGCCTGCTCTACGAGGGCGAAGAACGCAGGCCACTGGCGGTTGGTATATCCGCATCCACGAGCGCGCGTAACCGCTGGCGCTCGATCGCTCGAAGCTGATCAGCTTTACTTTGCGCCTTCAATTGGGTTGCCGAGTATGTTTGGATTAAACCACATATCAAAAACC
>DATIBJ010000130.1:0-2686 GCA_035457565.1 Pyrinomonadaceae bacterium
GTCCGTATTGAACAGATCGAAACGGAGTAGTCCGGTGGCTTCGTCGAACACTTTGTCGTTGAAGACCATGTAGATATCGAAACTGGTGAGCGGGTTCTGTCCGTCTCCAAAGCTCGGTAAACGGAAGCCGGTGTTTTCATTGCCAGTATCGAACTCGTTGAAGAGTATGTAAGCGCCTGCAAGGCCTTTGTAGGTGTTTTCGGCTGTGTGATCGATTCGGTGATCGTGATACCACAGCGAATGCATGGCTTCCTTGATGTCGCCCGTGCCTGGATGAGTGGAATTAATTCCGGCTAAGACGTTCGGATAGTGGTAATCGTAAAACTTACCCTGTCCGAAGAAGAAGCACGGAAAACCGTCGCTCTCAAGGGGCGTGTGTCCGTTGTGCAGGTGCGTCGTTACCGAAGGCAAACCAAAGCCGCCGTTGTTTGTGGGCAGATTGTTTCGCTGCCGGACCAGAATAGAGCCATTGCCGGGACTGCCGAGGGTGCCGTAGCGCTCGACGATTAGTGGACCAGGAGTGATTCCGTTGAAGCCCCAGATCGTTTGCGGGGGAAGTTCGCCGGCAGGCGCCATTAATACACTGCCTGCCTGTTGTGATATTTCATAAAATCTTTGCGGCGGAAACTGTGCAAACGCCTGATGCGAAACGGTTCGGGCTTCGCCTGCCGCAGTGTTCGGGGCGATCGTCGGCGCAGGTGTAAGCGACGCTACCGGCGCCAATACCTGTAGTCGCGGCATGTTTTCCACGAACGGTGTCGTCGGTGGACTTTGCGGGTCATCGAATACCATCCCGGCACTATTGATCGGGTGGGCACTCAAGCCTTTTTTCGGAATCAACATACCAGCACTGGTAAGCAATCCCATTTTGAGGAGATCGCGCCGTTTGAAACCGGCGGCGATCAATTCGCTGCGATTGTTCGCAGCAGTTTGCCTGTCTTTCTCTTTTCTTCTATTCCGTTTGGAGATGTACGCCATCTGGAACTCCTCCTATTGCGCCTGACATATAGCGCGGGTCAGGCGCGTTTCTGACTGATTGACGTATTGAGACTGTGCGGCGCAGATTTCCTGCCGCAACCGACTCGCTGTTGCTTGTTTGTTAGGGTCGAAGCAAACTACCGATAAGAGTGGGTCGGTAGAGGCTTCGGCAGATTTCGTTAAAGAAAGTAACTCTTAATGGAACACTTCACTTTCTAAATCGAGTGTTGGTGGAGTTGAGTCGAAGAACGCCATACCACCTTCAAGCAGCCACCAAGCGCGAAGCTAATGCTGTGAGTGGAAGTCTTTCCTTTCCGTTTTCGGGGGGGACCAACGGACCAAGTAGAACTAAAGTGCGGCGCACTGTATTATTCCTCACGGGCCAAAGTCAAGAAAAAAGTGCGGCAAAAAGTCGCACAACATTAGCTAACAATTTCGGTGCGATCTTGCTGCGAGACCGAGTGCGATAACGCCGGGGCCAGGCGCTTAGTAATCATCGTTTAAGGAGAGTATTGGTAATGTCGTCAGTTCGTTTTTATTGCGCAGCAATTATCGTCGCGCTTCTTGTGTTGTCAGCAGCAATCACGCCGGCTCAGAAAAAATCACGTACTCAGGACGCCGCGCGTCATGCGAGTGAGGCCGCGAAAACTTTCACGGAAATCATGAACGTGAAGGAGAAGGCGATCCCGAAAGAACTACTCGACACCTCTGAGGCGATCGCAGTTTTCCCCGGGTTGATTAAGGCCGCGTTTGTCTTTGGCGGAAATGGTGGTCAGGGTGTGATTAGTCGTCGTGTGAAAGGCGGTTGGAGTGCGCCGGCATTCTTCAACCTCGGTGGCGGAAGTTTTGGTGCACAGATCGGCGCACAGAAAATGGACTACGTCTTACTGATCATGAACGAGAGCGGGCTTGACGGTTTGTTGAAAGACAAGTTTGAGCTGGGCGGTGAAGTGGGTATCGCTGCTGGTCCAGTCGGCCGTGAAGCAGCCGCGTCGACGAACCCGCGGCTCGATGCGGGCATTCTTTCTTACTCGCGCAGCAAAGGTGTGTTCATCGGCGCGGCGTTGAAGGGCGCGGTGATCACTCCCGACAATGATCTGAACGAAGCGATATATGGAAAGAAAGCCGACGATCTGCTCAAAGGCCCAAACATGGCGATTGGTCAGATGCCGGCGTCGGTGCGCATTTTCCCGCGTACACTCGTGCGTTATTCGATTCGATGAAAAATTGATCACGTCAAACCCTTGACGCTTTCTATTGGGCGACCTAGAATGCTTCGTCACCCTTAGCGGTCGACTTGATCTCTCCAACAACCAACGGGCAACGTGATCGGGAATAGCAGACTCAGATGCTCCCACGAACGCAGCGACAAAAAGAAATTCTCGATTACATCACACGTTTTCAGGAACGCCACGGTTACATCCCTTCGTACGCTCAGATCGCGCGACAGTTTGGAGTGAAGTCGCGTGCGACGATCGCAAAGCATATTGCTGCCCTCGAGAAGCGCGGCCTGTTGCTCCGGGAACACGAAGATGGATCGTTTGCGCTGAACGTCAAGGTCGAAGACAAGAGTAGCGACTCGTTGTGTGAAGTTAAGTTGCTCGGACGGATCGCCGCGGGTGCTCCGCTTGAAGTCGTCGATTACGAAGAGCGAATTCCGGTGCCGCGTTTTCTGCTTGGTCGTGTGAAGCCTGATCGAGTTTACGCG
>DATIBJ010000131.1:0-9568 GCA_035457565.1 Pyrinomonadaceae bacterium
GGTGGCACGCCCCTACAAATTTACTGCGTCTCAGTTTCCTACGAAGGGTGCGATGTCGGCCTGCGCCACGGCTGTCCGAATCTGAAGTTCGTTTGCCTGAGTTGAAATTTTCAAATTCGTCAAAGCGCTTTTTGCCAGCACTCCTCTGGCACCGGACAAACGACCAACGAACGCCGAACCGATTAGTTTTAGACCTTCCAGGGTGTCTCCCAAAGTGCGTGCTGAATTAGTGTCGACAGTACGAGCTGCGATGAACATATCAACATCTCTTGGAGTGGTGCCGACCGAACCATAGACCTGACGCACAGCAGACAAATCCTGTGCGATCGCAGCGTTTCCGACGTCCATGTTCTTGAGCAATTGCTCGGAGAGATTGCTGCCGAAGCCGACCACTGCGTTCGGATCGCGACTCGCGAGTGCAATCAGTTCTTCATTTCGTCGTTGACGGCCGCTGCTGACATCGATCACGTTACGAATACTTGAAGGATCGGCAATCGCCAGAGTGTTAGCGTCGAGTGGTACAACGGCTAACTCTTTTACTGTGAAATCAAAGACACCAAGGACCTTGACGTTTTCATCGATGGTGAAAATGTAGATCGTCTTGTCCTGATACTTCTCTTCGCGATACTTTCCGTCGGATGCCACTCGCCCGGCAGCAACCATCGCCCCAGAATTAAACGTCCCGTTTGCCAGGGCTACCGTCTGTAATTTCGTGACTCCCGGTGACGGATAGGAATACTTCACACCGAGCGCGAGCTGTTCAAAAGATCGCGGGTCCAGCCCCGTTTGAGTCTTGAAGCGATCAAGATCAGCATTAATCTCGGCAAGTTTAGACGGATTGTTCGCCAACACTTGTGGTAGCACTTCATTCAGCAAACGACGCAGCTTAACTTGTGCGACCCCATCTGACTCCGGCAACGCCGATAAGAGACCCGGCGGAGTTTGTGGCGCAGCAGCTTTAGGTCGAGTTTGACCAATGACGTTGACCACCGTCAGACTAAGAAGTACAGAAGCCAGTACGAAAAATCTAACTTTCACTTTTGTGAGCCTTTCTTAAGAAATTGCGAAGGGGACGCGCTTTGTCCGATGCCTCGACAAATGGCGAGGTTGGCTCAACTCGTCACCTCATTCGCTGCTGCAATACCTGCATCTCTACTTTTTGATAATCCCTGGGTATGTCGAACTGCGTTTTATCAACTTTCAGTGTGATCTGCTTTAGCTCCATAGTTCGAGTGCCGGATGGCGAACGGGTCACCGATTTTATAGGCATTCCCAACGTATCATCGACCCAGATCAAGGTCTCACTTTCACTGACGTTCCCGGGGCTCGCGCTGTTAACAGTGACCTTGTACTTGGTCGTTGTAGTTCCATTCACAGTTTCAGTGCCGAGATTCTCATATGTGCTTTGGATCGGCGCCGTGTGTACATAAACTTCCTCGAATTCACCCACAGTGGAATTCGATGTGGCTGGTCCGGCTACTTCAGCATAGATCCTCTCATCAGGAAGCATCATGAACGTTCCAGCGGGCACATCAAGATACACGACCGTCCTGTCGCGTGAGTTCTCTTCCTCTCGGCGCTTATCTCCTTCTCGCGCAATTGTCGTCGTGGACTCAGTCGACTGGCCTGCATTAGCAGGAGCGAAGATTATCGATCGAACTGCCTGGTAGGTTTCTGGCTCTTTCGTTTTAAAGGGAGGAGTGGAACTGACAACCGATGAGGCCGACGGTTGCACGGTTGATTGATCTCGTTTTGCGCTGCAGGAAAGGCAGGTGATCGCAATAACTAGAACCAGGAGTGCAGGCCAACGCGAGAGCAACACTGGTCACACCCGTTCCAGAAGCAGTGCGAGACCCATTCCGCCGCTCACACACAATGTCGCGAGACCGAGCTTCGATTTACGCTTGGCCATTTCGTGAACAAGAGTTGTAGTTATGCGCACGCCAGTGCAGCCAATCGGATGACCCAACGCGATCGCGCCACCGTTTACATTCAAGCGCTCTTGATCAAACTGGAGTTCTCTGTCGCACGCGATCACCTGTGCTGCGAACGCTTCATTCAGTTCGATGAGATCTACGTCACGAAGATTGATCTTCTGTCGGTCTACCAGAGCACGGACTGCAGGCACTGGTCCAATTCCCATAATCTCCGGCGCAACACCGGTAATCTCATAATCAACAATCCGTGCTTGAGGCACTGCGTCTGATGACTTCAGAGCAGCGTCACTCAAGATAGTAACTGCGGATGCGCCATCGGTGATGCCAGAAGAGTTTCCGGCTGTTACCGTGCCCGTGGCGGCGAACACGGGTTTCAACTTGGAGAGATCCTGGATCGTCGTTTCTGCCCGGCAGTGCTCATCTTTTGAGAACATTGTCGTTTGACCCTTCGGGCCTTTCACAGCCAATGGGACTACCTCGTCGGTGAATCGATCAGAAGCAATCGCCGTTGCGGCACGCTGTTGTGATCGCAGTGCAAACTCGTCTTGTTCATCTCTTGCGATTTCGTAACGCTGCGCGAGATTTTCGGCCGTCTCTCCCATGACCAGACCAGAAAGCGGATCGTTAAAACCGTCACGATACATTCCGTCTACCAACTGCATGTTGCCCATTCGCATGCCCCAGCGCGCTCCCTCTGCGAAATAAGGAACACGCGACATGCTTTCGGTGCCGCCTGCCAGGACGATATCGGCCCGTCCGAGCATGATCTCCTGGGCCGCAAGAATTATGGCCTTGAGACCGGAGCCGCACGCCTGATTCACTGTAAACGCCGGTACTGATTCCGGAACGTTTGCGCGATAGCTGATCTGACGCGCGACATTTGGACCACCACCGGCCTGGCGCGCGCAACCCCAGATTGATTCATTGACCTGCTCAGGCTTCACTCCAGCGCGTTTCAATGTTTCGACGGCAACAGCCACGCCCAGATCCGCGGCTGACCACGAGGCAAGCGCTCCACCGAACCTTCCGATCGGTGTGCGTACTGCGCCTGCAAGATAAACCCTTTTCATTTCCATATCATTATGTTCGCTCAATCACAGAACGGAGCGAAGCGACCGATTTCAATGACCGGGCGCAAACTCACTTGGAATCCGTCGCTGCGCTCCCCGTTCTGTAATTGAGAGTTGCGAAAAATGGTAGCACACGGTAGAAATAACAGCGACTGACCCACCAAACCGTATTGCAGTCGTTGTGGTTTTTGAGCAAAACGTCAACCTCACACGATGTTTCAAACCCTCACTACATCTTCCCAACGTTCTTACGCACACAGACACATCGCCGAGTTGTTTGCGCAACATGCCGAATGGCTGTGCTCTGTGGATCAAACTGAGGCCTATTCACTTCACCGAAACGAAATTGAAATATCAATCTCCAGTGATCGACTAATGCTCTCGTGCTGGACAGAGAAAGGCACTCGAACATGGCGCGTTCTCGATTGGTTCTGGAACGGTCAGGTGCTGGCGTTTCACGGCTCGCGCAGAATGGGAGCAGAGCTACCTCTGATTGAACTAATTCCGCGGACCTCCGCGTCGGCAATCACAGCGACGATCCGTGCGGCACGTCAAGCGCGCTGCGGTCGCGTGGCGGAACTCGCGTGCGGATTAGAACCGGAGACCAGAATCGAACGCTCTGCGTTAAGCCCCGGCGCAAGAAGAGGTCAGCCGGGCCGGTATGCGCGCATTCTGCTTAGACGTAAACGTCAGCGTGTCGCAGTCACTGCTTCAGTTGTTCCTTGTGCGGCGGGAACAGTTGATGCTTTTCTTTCTGCTGCGTTGCTGTGGTTTTTGCGAACTTCAGAACGCATTCGTCCACCTTACATCGATCAGTTATGGCTGATTGTTTCGAAGGAGATTCTTGGTCTTACCCTCCATCGAGTGTCGCTTCTCCGTGATGGTCTCAGAAATATAGTCAAAATTTACGTAATAGATGACGCTCTTTCAGTGCTCGACGAAAAACCTTCCATTGACCGAAGGGAACTCTGGAAGAAACGCCTCGCACGTTTTCCGCCCGTTCCTCCTGCCTCGGTAACGCCGCAGACATCCGCGATACTCGACTTCGCACCTGAAGCAATCGATGTCGTTCATGCGCGACATGGGGAGACGATCCGGTATTTCGGTCTTCCTTTCGCGCGGGTGCGATCGTTGATGGGAATCGAGCGAGTTTGGTTCGGAATCGAAGGCTCACACCGCCGCATGCTTGACGAGGCGACTGTGGACGAGTGGATGAATCTACTAAACGACTTGCGCGAACATAGATCAGCGAAGGCGTTGGATCACCGGCACGCGTTTTACCGAAATGCAGCTGAAGCGTGGCTCGAGTCGTTGCTTCGCAAAGACATCACAAAACTCGATCCTGGTCTAATCATCGCACCGTTGCACGCACAGTTTCGAACCGCTCGCGGAGGAAAGCTCGGCATTCGACCAATCGACATGCTCGCACTCAGGCAAGACGGCCGTCTCGTAGTAATTGAGCTAAAGGTCTCGGAAGATCGCGAGCACGTCTTGCAAGGAGCGGACTACTGGCGACGAGTTGAAGCACATCGTCGTCGCGGACACATCGCGAAAGCCAAACTCTTCGGCGACCGAAAAATTCGAGACGAATCGCCGCTCGTTTATTTAGTCGCGCCAACCCTGCGTGTGCACCCATCGTTCAGCACACTGGCGCGCTGCATCGCTCCGGATATCGAGATTTACCGCTTTGATATTAACGAAGACTGGAGATCGGGGGTTCGCGTGATGAGGCGGATGAGGATGAATTAACGTTTTGTGCTTAGTGCTTCACAAATATCGTCTCTTTGTCTTCCTGCTTGGTCTGTGCTGGAGCCGAGGGCGACTGATTGGCTGAGTAGATGCCCTGCACACGCATCTTGAATTCGTCTGGATTGGTCGCATTGTTCAGCGCTTCTTCCAAAGAGATCATCCCTACCTGAAACAGACGAAACAGCGACTGATCGAATGTCTGCATGCCGTATTGCGAAGTGCCCTGGGCTATAGCTTCGCGGATCAAGTAGGTCTTCTCTTCGTTGATGATGTGATCGCGAATGAAGGCAGTTGATACAAGCACCTCTATCGCAGGCACCCGACCCGGACCTTTTGCGGCGCGAACAAGGCGCATCGAGATGACTGCTTTCAAAATACCAGCCAGCTGAATGCGCACTGACTTTTGTTGATGCGACGGGAAGGAGGAAACGATTCGCGTGATGGTCTCCGTGGCATCGAGTGTGTGCAATGTTGATAGAACGAGGTGTCCGGTTTCTGCCGCAGTCAGCGCAGTCTCGATAGTCTCGTGATCGCGCATTTCGCCGACCAGGATCACGTCTGGATCCTGTCGCAGTGCGCCACGTAGCGCTTCGGCGAATGACCGGGTGTCGACGTCGACTTCACGCTGAGTAACGAACGCTTGTTTGTCGCGATGCAAGAACTCGATCGGGTCTTCGATAGTAACGATGTGCCCGCTGCGGGTTGTGTTGATGTAATCGATCATCGCCGCGAGCGTCGTCGACTTCCCGGAACCCGTCGCGCCGGTTACCAGAATCAAACCACGTCGCTCTTGGGCAATCCGATCGATTACGGGCGGTAGACCTAGTGAAGCAGTCGACCTCGTCTGGTCCGGAATAACGCGGAGCACGATGCTGACCGTTCCGCGTTGCTGAAAAATGTTCGCGCGGAAGCGGCCCAGGCCGGATACACCGTAGGCAATGTCTACCTCTGATACTTCTTTGAAGCGTTGCTTCTGGCGATTCGACATCATCGCGAACGCCATGTCCAGTGTGTCCTCGGCTTTGAGGCGAGGAGCGTCAGCGATGGGATGAAGTTCGCCGCCAATACGCATGACCGGAAAAACACCAACTTTTAGGTGCAGATCCGACGCCCCATGACCACACGCAACTCGGAGGAGTTCGTCGATTTTCAACGACATTAGCTTAAAGACTGCCTTTCAGTGTGACTGGTGAGGTCCAGAGTTTTCTTCGTATTTCTAACGCCAGAGGGGCAGTGGAATCCTGAGCGGAAGGCGTAGAAACGAGCTTCTACACGATTTCGACTATAGCGCGGCGGCGCTGGGACGGTCAATAAGATCCTATTTTCTTGTTTTGGGCTGTGCCTCCGGGTTTGGGCATTGCCCCTTTTCACAACAAAGCACGAGTCACAATGTTGGGTGGACCGAGCAAGCCCGAGGTCAAAGACCGAACCAAGGGCACAGCCCATAATCACGGAGGACGTACGGCGAGGCAGAGCCATCGCCTCACAGCAAGCGGCAAAGCCGTATCTAAGTGGCTCTGTTGATTTGTGAGAGATACAGTCAGTACCCTCGAATGCGTCGGGGTACTGACTGTGTTGGGTAGGTAACCTAGTCTAGCGCTGCTGTTTGGTAAGAAAGCGCCGCCTCGTTTTCGCTAGCTGTATTTTCAACAGCGCCGCCGGCGTAACCGTTGTTGGCGGAACTCGTTTCCTTTTCCGCGTTAATGTAAGTCAACCAGTTGCCGGGTGCCTTGCGCTCACCTTTTGTAATCTCGAAGAAGGTTTTTTGGATTGCCGCGGTAACTTTGCCGCGTCCGCCCGTTCCGACTGCAATTCGATCAACTGAGCGAATAGGGGTAATCTCAGCGGCAGTGCCGGAGAAGAACAACTCGTCAGCGACGTAAAGAGCCGCACGCTGGATCGTTCGTTCCTTAACAGTGATGCCCAGTTCATGACAGATCTGAATCACACTGTCGCGGGTGATTCCAGGAAGAATCGAAGACGACAGCGGTGGTGTGAGAACCACATCGCCGGTCACAAGGAAGATGTTCTCGCCGGACCCTTCCGAAACATAACCGCGATCATCGAGTGCGATGCCTTCAGCAAATCCGTTCAGCAGCGCCTCCATTTTGATTAGCTGAGAGTTCATGTAGTTTGCGCCACTCTTCGCCATTGCGGGCATCGAGTTGGGGGTCAGGCGATTCCAGGTTGAAACGCAAACGTCGACGCCGCGCTCAATCGCTTCGTCCCCAAGATACTTGCCCCAATCCCACGCTCCGATGTAGCAGGCCAGTGGATTCGGGAAAGGATTCACGCCGAACGCCGGATGTTCTTCGTCGAGGCTGCGGAAAAGGATCGGTCGGATGTAGCAGTGCTCCATCTCACTGCGACGAACCAACTCGCCCACCGCGTCGCAGAGTTGATTGAGGGTCCACGGATGGTCCATCCGATAAATCTTTGCTGAATTCAAAAACCGCTGCATATGTTCTTTTAGGCGAAAGATGGCTGGCCCCTGCTTCGTCGAGTAACATCTGATTCCTTCGAAGATGCTCGAGCCGTAATGGAGCACGTGAGACATCACATGCACGCGCGCGTCGTTCCATTTAATGAACTCGCCGTTATGCCAAACGACGTCGCAGATACGCGGTGTGCTGATGTCTTTTGCTTTGCCGTCTTTTGAGAACATATTGTTTACTCCTTTTGGGTGATCAGCCTCGGACAAAGATATAAAGAGGACTGGTCCGACAGTCGAAGTTTTGCCTGTTCACGTGGCCACGAATACGTCAGACAAAACTTTATTAATCATGGATGGGTCAGACACGGCACAATACCGTAATTTTGAGGGCGTTGGCAAGATGCCTTGCCTAACGAAAAGACGTCCTCTTACGATCGAAAATGGACGCCCAGTTCCGTAAAAGTATCAATCCGCTAAGTCTTCCGCGAAATGTGCGCCTCACTTCAAAAAGGTGCATATTGATTACGCTTTTTACGCTCGGACTGTTTTTGATAAGTTGCCGAAATCACGACATGACACAACACCAACAAAACACTGCCACCCCCGCGGTTAACGATTCTGATCCAATGGCCATCCATCGACGCGCAATCACCATCGATATGCACGTTGACACCGTGCAACGCATGCTCGATGAGCAGATCGATCTCTCAACGCGATTGCGTGATGGCCACTTTGACACGCCACGTGCCAGAGACGGCGGGCTTGACGCGCAGTTCTTTTCGATTTGGGTAGAGCCGCAGTTGTTTGGCGGTGGTGGCGCCCGAGCAGTAAAGCGTGCAGACGATCAAATCGCCGCCATCCGCGAACTAGCGAGACAGCACCCTGAGACGTGGGTTTTGGCCACGTCGGCTGCGGATGTTCGAAGAATCGCGGAAGAAGGAAAGATCGCCGCACTGCTAGGTCTCGAAGGTGGTTACGCGATTGATGAGCGGCTTGAAAATGTGGAGCGCTATTACAAACTTGGAGTGCGTTATATGTCTCCCGCGTGGAGCATCAGTACCTCCTGGGCCGGCTCATCTGGCGATGAGGTTGGCAGCACCCGCGGCTTAAACGATTTCGGTAGGGCGGTAGTGCGTGAAATGAATCGCCTGGGAATGATGGTCGATGTGTCGCATGTGTCAGACAAGACTTTCTGGGACATAGTGAACACGTCTACGAAACCTGTTGTCGCGACTCACTCGGCTTGCAGATCAATCGCGAACGTCGCGCGGAATCTAACTGACGACATGATTCGGGCACTGGCAAAGACCGGCGGTGTGGTGAACGTCATCTTTTATCCTGAACATCTTGAGCCGGGCTGGAGTGAAAAGAAGAAGCAGCTCGACGCGGAGATAGCGCCGCTGGTACAGCAGGCTTCTGCGGCTGAATCCGGCGACGCAGTTCACAAAAAGATGGCACGCGATCGAGTCCGCGCTGAGCAGTACGCGCGCCGGCTGCCCGCTGTATCGGTGACGAGGATCGCGGATCATATCGATCACATCGTTAAGCTTGTTGGTATGGATCACGTCGGAATCGGGTCGGACTTTGACGGCGTTCAGGCGACGACGAAGGATCTATCGACAGTAGCTGATCTACCAAACCTCACGCGTGAACTTCTGCGTCGCGGCTATTCAGAGAGCGACATTCAGAAAATACTTGGAGGGAATATGCTACGGGTGATGGAAGCGCAACAAGGTCCGTAGCCCGTAGTCCGTCCAATTACCGGTATGCCTCGTAGTAGACCAAGAATCGGTTTCCACGCGCCCATCAAAGGTGGTTTGCAAAACGCGCTTGTCGTTTCGAAGGAAGTTGGATGCGACACGGTGCAGTTGTTTTCACGCAACCCCCGCGGATGGGTGGCCAAGCCACTCACCCGTGCTGACGTGTCGCTGTTTCGTCAAACGCATCGACTGACCAAACTCTCACCCGTTCTTATTCACTGTAACTATCTCGTGAATCTTGCGGCGACTGAAGGCGTCTTCCTCGAAAAGTCTATTACCTCGTTTCGAGAAGAAGTGGTACGTGCGTTGTTGCTAGGTGTCGATTATCTGGTCGTCCATCCAGGGAGCGCACGTGGTGCTTGCGAAGCGGATGGAATCAAAACTTGTGCTGACAGCCTGAAGATAGCATGCAAGGGACTGCGATTCGGATCACTTCGGGTTCTTTTGGAGAACACAGCCGGTCAAGGCGAATGTATCGGGCACAGGTTCGAACATCTGCGAGAAATCATGGATATGTGTCCGAAGCTACCAATCGGGGTTTGCTTTGATACTGCGCACGCTTTCACGGCCGGTTACGACATCCGCGAAGAAGATGGATTGCAAGCGCTAATTCAAAAG
>DATIBJ010000132.1:0-29234 GCA_035457565.1 Pyrinomonadaceae bacterium
CAGGAAGCAGCCAATTATCTCCAGCACTTCGTGGATGTCGCGCCCGACAGCCATCCTATGAAAACGGACGCAAAGGCGATCCTGACGGAGATGAAGAATACAGAAAAAATAGTCCCTGAAAAGACGCCGGCACGCCCAAGGAAACGACCGTAAAACCGTAGGGAAGAGGACAAGTTTCGAGTTCCAAGTTTCCTGTTTCGGGTTCCATCAAGTCGCAACTTGAAACTTCCCCTCTTCCCCTGCAAGTTTCGAGGTCTAAAGTTACAAGTTTCGGGTTTCGGGTGCCGTCAAGTCGGAACTTGAAACTCGCATCTTGAAACTTCCCCTTCTTCCCCTTTTCCACCTCCTCCCCTTCTTTCGTCCTTCTACTTCCTCCCAAATACCTCGCGTTTTTGTGAGTTTTCCGGCTATTTTCACTGAACACTCTATTATTGACACTCCAATCGTTGAAACTGTACTATGACTGGGCAACGGTGTTTTACGCCGTCGTTGACTAGAGTTACAAGGCTACCTCGAAGTATCCATCGGCACGCTCCCACCCCGAACCACGGGGAAAATCCGGCGAATTTTTGACCTCCACATGTCAGCCAAATTAGGCGAAATCTTAGTACGCGAGAATCTGATTAGCCCTCAGCACTTGCGAGAGGCACTCGATTATCAACGGGAACACGGCGGACGTCTCGGCTTAAATTTGGTGAAGTTGGGACTCGTCAGTGACGACATGATCACGGCTGTTCTTTCCAGGCAATACGGCATTCCATCAGTCAATCTCGACCTTTTTCATATCGACGAGGCCGTTCTGCGATTGATTCCCCAAGAGGTGGCGCAGAAGTATTCAGTACTTCCCCTCTCTCGGGTTGGGGCCACGCTCACGCTTGCGATGGTGGATCCGACGAACGTCTTCGCCATGGACGATGTGAAGTTCATGACGGGGTTGAACGTAGAACCAGTGGTGGTCGCCGAGGCCAGTATTCAAGAAGCGATCACGAAGTATTACGGTTCGGGCAAAGAAATCGAATTGGCGGCCCTTGCGGAAGAAGTGGTCTACGAGGGATCGGGCAAAGGCGCAAACGGCGGTATCACACACGCCGACCTCGTTTCACTCGACTCAATCGATTTCGAGGCAAGCAACGAAACCGGCGAAGATGTTGAAGTAGTCGAGGACAACGAAGAGATCGACCTCACGACGTTGTCGCGGATGAGCGAAGACGCTCCGGTCGTTAGACTGGTCAACGTGCTGCTCGTCGATGCGCTGCGTCGTGGTGCTTCGGATATTCACGTCGAGCCCTACGAAAAAGAACTGCGCATTCGGTTTCGTATTGATGGCGTTCTTTACGACGTTATGCATCCGCCACTCAAACTTCGCGACGCGCTGATTTCGCGCGTCAAGATCATGTCGAAGCTCGACATCTCCGAGAAGCGTCTACCGCAAGACGGTCGTATCAAAATCAAAGTTAAAGTCGACTCGCGCTCGCGCGAACTGGATTTCCGTGTATCGACTCTTCCTACTCTCTTTGGCGAGAAAGTGGTTCTTCGTCTTCTCGATAAACAGAACCTGATGTTGGATATGACCAAGCTGGGGTTTGAGCCGGACTCGCTCACGAAGTTCAAACGGAACATTGCAAAGCCTTACGGAATGGTCCTTGTGACTGGTCCGACGGGAAGCGGCAAGACAAACACTCTCTATTCTGCTCTCCAGTCGTTGAACACAGTCGACACGAACATCATGACTGCTGAAGACCCGGTGGAATTCAATCTAGTCGGCGTCAATCAGGTACAAATGAAAGAGCAGATTGGCTTGAATTTCGCAGCCGCGTTGCGGTCGTTCCTGCGCCAGGACCCGAACATCATTCTAGTCGGCGAAATTCGCGACTTCGAAACAGCGGAGATCGCCATCAAGGCCGCACTCACAGGCCACCTTGTACTCTCAACTCTCCATACTAATGACGCACCATCTACAATTTCCCGCCTCATGAACATGGGCATCGAGCCTTTTCTTGTTGCCACCAGCGTAAACCTCATACAGGCCCAACGACTCATTCGCCGCATCTGCAAAGACTGCAAACAGGATCATCCAACACCACCGGAAGCTCTGATTGAAGTCGGTTTCACTGCAGAGGAAGCCAAGAAGCTCAAGACGTACAAAGGTAAAGGTTGTTCGACGTGCAATAACACCGGTTACAAGGGGCGAATTGGTCTCTACGAAGTCTTGGAAGTGACTGACGAGATTCGAGAATTGATCTTGATCGGCGCTTCCGCTCTCGAGCTAAGAAAGAAGGCAATCGACGATGGAATGCTCTCGCTGCGCGAATCAGGGCTACAAAAGATTCGGAATGGCGTGACAACAGTCGAGGAAGTAGTCCGTGAAACGGTTGCCTAGTTGAGGAGAAACTCTATGTTGAAGAGAACCATCGCGATCTCGCTACTGCTTCTGCTGTCAGTCGGGATGATCTTGCCGTTTGCAGATTCAAACGCCCATGGCGTACGGCAGAGTTATCAAGTTGGAGTGCGCAAGCACCATCGCTATCGTTCGCGCGCATGGTGGCGTCGCTATCGAGCCCGTCTGCGAAAGAAGCGAGCTGCTGCCATGGAATTAGCACACCGGAATTCGTTGTTGAGCTTGCCGGCAAATCTGAACCTGGGAAACTTCATCGCTGTAACGCCGCAACCCGCGCAAGTCGTGACTAAGGTCGTGAATAGTGCTGCGCCGGCGACAGTCACTACAAAGACAACGGCTGCTACGCGTGCCACTCTGCCAGCGCCGGCGCCAGTCGCTGCACCCAGTACAGTCGCTGTCCGGGCAAATGTGCCTGTGGCGCCAACGGTGACTGTGCCTATGGCGGCTACGCCAATTGTCAGTGCTTCAACAGTCAATGCTACGAAGATCAACATGACCCGCTCGCACGCGGCTTCCCCAACGGCCACAGTGGTGACTTCCATGAACTCAACACCGGTCTTAGTCAACACTCCGGTAGTTGTGAATACGCCCGCTGCCGCAGCACCCAAAGCAGTTGTCGAAGCTCGTCCGCTTAATGAGACGAGACTTCGTCCCAAGAACCCGGTCAGTCCGCTTCCCGGCGAGTTGAGCATTTCCGTGGTTGCGCTGAGCCGTCCGAATCCCGCGTTTTTGACTGCGCGTGAGGAGGCCAAGCTGCTGGCCGGTGTCAACACTTCTGACTTGCGACGCATCGTGATCGACAGAATGATTGCTGCCGGTGGTTGGGTAACCAACGACTACGTACGCGAAATCAACGGCGGTCGCGTGTTTGTTGTCACTGCTCGCACTCCGCGGAACGGACAGACCGCCGAAAAAGCCTGGACGTTTTATTTCACGGAATCGGGCGGCAGGATCTACAGCCTGACTACGGACTCTCCCCTTGAACACACTGATCGCATGGGCAGAGAAGCCGAGCGATTTCTTGGCACCCTGCGCTCAACTCCGTCTCAAGATGAGAAATAACATTTAGCGGTTCTCGACGCATTTACGAGGAGAAGTGCACACATGAGATTGAACGAGAACGTCCCGCAGATCTCACTCTCTGAGTTGCTACGACGATTGTCAGAACTCGGCGGTTCCGACCTGCACATCACTACCGGGTCACCGCCGCAAGTTCGTGTTGACGGACATTTGCGACCTTTGGAGTCGTATCGTGTTTTGACGTCGGCCGACACAAAGCAACTCGCTTATTCGGTGTTAACTGACGCACAGAAGCATCGCTTTGAAGAGAACCTCGAACTCGACTTTTCGTTTGGCGTGAAAGGCCTGTCGCGTTTTCGCGCCAACCTCTTCAACCAGCGCGGTGCAGTTGGGGCCGTCTTTCGTGCGATTCCCTATGAGATAAGAGCCTTTGAGGACTTAGGGTTGCCGCCGGTCGTTAAGCAACTGTGCGACAAACCAAGGGGTCTGATTCTTGTCACTGGTCCAACCGGTTCAGGAAAGTCCACGACGCTGGCCGCGATGATCGATAAAATCAATCGTGACCGTCACGAACATATTCTCACCATCGAAGACCCCATCGAGTTCCTGCACAACCACAAGAACTGTCTGGTGAATCAGCGCGAAGTGAACGCTGACACGCATGGTTTCGCGGCTGCACTTCGAACGGCGTTACGCCAGGATCCGGACATCGTACTGGTCGGCGAAATGCGCGACCTCGAGACGATCGAATCCGCGTTGCGAATTGCTGAGACGGGACACTTGACGTTAGCTACGCTGCACACGAATTCTGCCGCTTCAACGATCAACCGTATCATCGACGTATTCCCTTCGGATCAGCAGGCGCAGGTACGCGCGCAACTCTCGTTAGTGCTTGAAGGAATCTTATGTCAGGCACTGCTTCCAAAAGCTGAGGGAAAAGGACGCGCTATGGCGCTGGAGATTCTTGTGCCCAATGGCGCTATTCGTAACCTGATTCGCGAAGACAAGGTCCACCAGATCTATTCAATGATGCAGACGGGCCAGGACAAATACGGAATGCAGACTTTCAATCAGGCGTTAGCCACGCTCTATCACCGACGCCAGATCACTCTCGATACGGCATTGCAACGCTCTTCAAACGTTGATGAGCTCCGCGAACTAATCGATCGCGGATCTGGTCTCAACACTGGCGCCAAACCAGGCGCACCCGCCGGAGGACATCCCAGTCCTTACGCACAATCCCGCCCTGTTGGCGCGCGGCCAACTATACCGGGCCAACCGGTGAATCGTTCGTAACTTCTGGAGCCCACAGTCATGCCTACCTACGTTTTCAAAGGCCGCAACAGAATGAATGAAGTAGTTGTCGGCGAACGCGTTGCAGATAACCGCGAGGCTTTGCGACAGATCCTTCGACGCGAGCAAGTCACCCTGACTTCCGTCAAAGAGAAAGGCCGCGAGATCGGCATTCCGAAAATTGGCGGACGCAAGAAGGTAAAATCGAAAGACCTGTCCATCTTTACCCGACAGTTCTCAGTGATGATCGACGCGGGTTTGCCGCTGGTCCAATGTCTTGAAATCCTTGCCCAACAACAAGACAACAGATACTTCCAGCAAACTCTGATGCAGGTGCGGCAGGACGTTGAAGAAGGCTCGACACTCGCTGGAGCCATGGCAAGACATCCGAAAGTGTTTGATGAGCTCTATACGAATATGGTCGAAGCCGGAGAAACAGGCGGTATTCTGGATATCATTCTGCAACGCTTGTCGACCTTCATCGAAAAGATCGTCAAACTCAAACGCGACATCATTTCAGCGATGATTTACCCGGCTGCCGTCGTGTTGCTCGCAATCGCAGCTGTAGCCGTGATCATGGTCGTAGTCATTCCGCAGTTCCAACAGATCTTTATCGGTTTGCTTGGACCAGGGGAACAGTTGCCGTTGCCGACACGTATCGTTGTCGGAATCAGCAGTTTCCTCGCAGGCTGGGGTGGATTGATTATCCTGGTTTCACTAATCATCTTCGCCCTCGCGGTTCGCTTTTACTACAAGACGCCAGGTGGAAGAAAAAACATCGACCGCTTATTGCTGAAGATACCGATCCTTGGTGACATCTTTCGCAAGATCGCAGTATCAAGATTCTCGCGAACTCTGTCGACATTGCTTTCTTCAGGCGTGCCGATCTTGCAGTCGTTGGATATCACGGCCAAGACAGCGGGCAACGTAATCGTCACAGAGGCGATTACAAAGGTTCGTACCGGCGTCGAGCGTGGTGAAAGCTTCGTCGAGCCACTGAAGGCAACGGAAGTATTCCCGCACATGGTGGCGCAGATGATCGGAATCGGTGAACAGACGGGCGCGCTCGATGCGATGCTCGGAAAAATCGCCGACTTCTACGAAGCAGAAGTCGATTCGGCTATTGCTAACCTGTTGACGCTAATCGAGCCGATACTGATCGGCTTCCTTGGCGTGACTATCGGTTCAATCGTCATTGCCATGTACCTGCCATTATTCACACTGATCGGCAAGCTATCGACAGGACACTAAGTAATCGCTCGGAGGAACTTGATGGGGGTGGTCCTTGTGACCACCCCTTTTTTTGCGTTGAGGCTAGAAGCTCCATTCATTCATTGGTTGATGCTATGACTCGAACATACACCGCGCGGAGGCGCGCAGAACGCCGAGGACACGCAGAGAGTTGAGTTGGTTTAGCTCAGATACTCAGCAAGACATTGCAGAAACCTTTTCAACCAGAGGCTCGCAGCTTGTGGTAGGCTTTTCTCGATGACCCCCACCGAGCACACCTCGGAACCAGGTAACACGACGCGATCAAAACTGCGTTGGTTAATTGCGGGCCGATTCGCGACGGCGATTCTCTTATTCATTCTCAATGCCCTTTGGACAAAAGCTCGCAATCCTGAGCAATCATTAAGCAAGGGTCTTCTATTACTGACCATTGTCGGTGGTCTCACCGCCATCTACTTTCTCATTTACCGATTCTCAAACAGACTTCTTTTTCAAGCGCGTCTGCAACTAACCATTGACGTTCTTCTTGTGACCTGGCTCGTATGGCATTCGGATGTCATCAATTCCCCCTACATCGCACTCTACATAGTCATCATCGCCATCGCGAGTTTGTTTCTTGGACCACGAGACGCAGTCGTAACCTCTGTGGGTTGTGCGGCGACGTTTACGGCCTGCGCACTCGCTCTGCTTCAAAGCCGGCCAGGTGTTTCTCCTGACGAGTCGTTGTCTCAAACAGTGCAGTCCGTCGGACTCTTCGACGTCTCATTTCTGGTTGTGGGGTTGTTATCGGCGCGCCTTGCAGAGCGGCAATCACGATCAGATGTGCGACTCCACGAAGCCACTCAGTCGCTCGCCAACCTTCGCGCTCTTCACGAACGAATAGTTGAATCTATTCGCTCTGGACTCGTCACGACAGATCTCCAGGGCCATATCTTCAGCTTCAACGCCGCAGCCGAAGAGATCACCGGCTACAAGGGACGCGATCTGAAGGGTCAAAACGCTGCCATTCTTCTTGGCGCACTCGACGACAGAATCGCGGCCACTATCAAAGCAGTGGAAACCGGCGAAGCGAGTCCGCGATTTGAAACAGATTGTTTGACTGCCGAAGGTCTACGACTGCGCCTGGGTTTCAGCATGTCGCCGTTGTCATCGGAATCCGGCAACGTCACGGGAATGGTCATCGCCTTTCAAGATCTGACGCAGGTTCGCGCGCTCGAAGAAACATCGAGACGGCAGGACCGTTTGGCGGCGATTGGTCGTATGGCAGCATCGATCGCGCACGAGATACGAAACCCGCTAGCGGCGATGCGAGGTTCCATTCAGATGCTCCGTTCTGAGATGAACACGGACCCGTCCCAGATCGAGCTGATGGAAATCATCCTGCGTGAATCTGATCGTCTCAACAGAATCATTACTGACTTTCTTAACTATGCACGGCCTAGATCAATCGTGCAGTCGCGCATTGATGTGGCTGAACTGCTACATCAGACCTTTGCGTTGCTGCGCCACAGTCCCGAGATAAGCGAGAACCATACGGTCGTTGAAGAATTGCTGGACAGTCCACTCGTTGTAGATGCCGACGCGGGACAGTTGAAGCAGGTCTTTTGGAATCTGGCGCGGAATGCGTTGACGGCAATGCCTGACGGGGGAACCCTAACGGCCAAGGTCGAGATGAACTCGAACAATCGAGTTCGGCTGTCTTTTACTGACACCGGCAAAGGAATGTCACCGGAGCAAGTGGAGCATCTCTTCGAGCCGTTTTCATCGACAACCGGCGGCACCGGCCTGGGCTTGTCGATTGTTTATCAAATCGTGCGCGATCATGGTGGTACAATCAACGTGCGTAGCCTTGAAGGTCAGGGAACAACAATAACTGTTGAACTTCCAACCGGCGACGAACCAGAAGATCAGTAATCTAAGAATATGGCGAACCTGCTTGTTGTCGACGATGAACTGGGAATGCGACAGTTTTTGACGCATCTCCTTCAGCGCGAGGGACACACTGTGCGTGTTGCGGAGAGCGGTCACGAAGCAATGACTCTGCTGCAACAGGAACCAGCGGACTTGATGCTCTCGGACATTCGCATGCCGGACATGACGGGCATCGAATTGTTGAGGACCGCTCGAGAGAGCCTGCCGCAGCTTGAAGTGATCATGATGACCGCATTCGCGAATGTCGACACCGCGCGCGAAGCGTTTCTGCTCGGCGCGTACGACTTCGTTCAGAAGCCTTTCGACAACGACCTACTCAAAGAGACAGTCGCACGCGCACTTGAAAAGATTTCGCTGGTTAAAGAAAAAGACGCGCTGCTCGAAGAAAACAAAGCGCTGATTCATGGCCAACGGACCAAAGGAAAACTCGGCAATATCATTGGCCAGAGTTCGCGCATGCAAGCGCTCTATCAGATGATCGAAACAGTCGCGCAGGTTCCGTCGACAGTTCTCGTGACCGGTGAATCAGGCACAGGTAAAGAGCTTGTCGCACGCGCGATTCACGACATGAGCCCGCGCGCAGAAAAGCCTTTTGTCTCCGTCAACTGCGGCGCTTTCACTGAAACACTACTTGAGTCGGAACTCTTCGGTTATGTAAAGGGATCATTCACGGGCGCAAACACGAATCGCAAAGGACTGTTCGAAGCCGCAAATAAAGGCACGATCTTCCTCGATGAAATTGGTGAGATGTCGCCGGCGATGCAGGTCAAACTGTTGCGCGTTTTGCAGGAACGAAAAGTCCGGCCGGTGGGTGCCACTGAAGAGACGGATGTTGACACTCGGGTAATCGCCGCGACTAATCGAGACCTGGCGAGCATGGTCTCTGACAGCTCGTTCCGTGAGGATCTTTATTATCGAATCTCCGTGATCCCGATGGAGCTTCCACCGCTTCGCGAAAGAGCCGAAGACATCTCGGAACTCGCGACGCACTTTGTCGACAAGTTTTGCGCAAGCAGTGGTCGAGAATTAACGATAAGCGAAAGCGCGATGCGTCTGCTGGAGAGATATACGTGGCCAGGCAACGTGCGCGAGTTGGAGCACACGATTGAGCGCGCAGTCGCACTCGAGAGCACTTCTTCAATTCAACCCGAGCGACTGCCGGAGAAGATCACCAACTACAACCCCTATCGCGTTGCTGATGCGATGGAGTTTCCCGACGAAGGGATCAATCTCACCGCCCACCTGGACCAGCTCGAGAAGAGTTATGTGCTGGAAGCGCTGCGCAGGACGAATGGAAACCAAACGAATGCGGCGGAGCTTTTGAAAATGTCAGTCCGCTCCCTGCGGCATTTACTCGACAAGCACGGCGTTCGTGGTCTCACAGCGCAGATGCGTGACGAACGACGCTCACCCGATTCAGCTCCTCGCCGTCGGTCTAACGATCCCTCTCCTCGACGCAGAGCCCAAGACGACGAAGCAGAATTCGCCGCCGGTGCTGGTGACACCGGAAACTAAACCGCGCTACCGCCGACAGCTAATCGTATCTCACCGACGAGTAGCAATAAGAACGTGACAAAGGCATTTTTTAATAATCCGTGATCCTCACGTAAACGTGCTTGCGAGTTAACCTGCCGCAAATCGTCATTACCTTGTGACGTGAATTGTCAGGAAGTACTCTGCTCTACTTCCAGAAACCTGTCTCATCAAAAACCCGCCGAATTTTGCAGTTTGGACCACGTGCTCACTGCGGCATGATGATTGTTATACCGTCGGTCGACACTTCGCGCTCTGCGCGGCACGACCTATGGGTGACGAAAGCCGGTGGCGCGAGAATTTAGATAATTTTTCTCCAAGGAGCAGCTGAATTCCAATGACTACCAAACGCCAGGAAGGCTTCTCGTTAATCGAGCTTCTTATCGTTGTAGCGATTATCGGCATCATCGCCGCTATCGCTATCCCAAATCTTCTTGCTTCGCGCCGTGCTGCTAATGAAGGCTCAGCGCAGCAGTCACTCCGCACCATTCACAGTGCACAGGCCACCTACCAGGCAACCGCCGGTAATGGTGCCTACTCTGCGAACCTCGGAAACCTCCACGCACAGAACCTGATCGACACCGTTCTCAACACTGGAGCGAAGAGCGGCTATCAGTTCGGTATTTATGATCAGACCGGTACTGGTCCAACGGCAGTCTTCGGCGCCAGTTGCTATCCGACGACCACCAGTGGTGTTTCGCAAACAGGTACGCGTCGTTTCGGTGTCACCCAAGACGGTGTGATGCGCGGCGATACGACCATCGGAACCAACCCCAACACTCGGGCTTTGATTGACGCCATGGGTGTGATGGGTAACTAGTTCTTGCGGGCCCACGCAATGCCCCCGAGAAGGGTGGAGGAGCAATCCTCCACCCTTTTGTTTTTGCCCTTTGGAAGCGCACACGTCTCGCGTGAAGGGCGCGCATTTCACGCGACGCGTGCGGGTGACAGAAAGCGGCACTGAACGTCTGCCGGGATTTGTCAAAGGTCACAGACGACTCGGATCCATGGGCCAAAACGCTAAGGAACTGCACTTAGCGTCTTTCGGCCTTCTTGGCACGTTCCTTGTAGGGATCCGGTGCAGACAATCATCGCGCTCTGCGCGGCACACCGAATGTGAGATGAAGCCGTTGGCGCGAACTTCAATCAACTATCCCTAAGGAGTATTGAACTAAATGACTACCAAACGCCAGGAAGGCTTCTCGTTAATCGAGCTTCTTATCGTTGTAGCGATTATCGGCATCATCGCCGCTATCGCTATCCCGAATCTTCTCGCTTCGCGCCGTGCCGCTAATGAAGGCTCAGCGCAACAATCCCTCCGCACCATTCACAGTGCACAAGCTACCTACCAGGCAACCGCCGGTAATGGTGCCTACTCTGCGAACCTCGGATCCCTCTATACAAACAACCTGATCGACACCGTTCTCAACACTGGCAGCAAGAGCGGTTACGAGTTCGGTGTTTATGATCAGACCGGTACTGGTCCAACGGCAGTCTTCGGTGCCAGTTGCTATCCAACGACCACCAGCGGTGTTTCGCAAACAGGCACGCGTCGTTTCGGTCTCACCCAAGACGGTGTGATGCGCGGCGATACGACCATCGGAACCAACCCCAACACTCGGGCTTTGATTGACGCCATGGGTGTAATGGGTAACTAATGCGTTCTTGATTCATCAAAAGCATTTTGGGGCAGAGATTCTATTCTCTGCCCTTTCTCTTTTGGTCTCCCCAAAAAATCCACTCAACCCTTCAAGACAAAGTTTACAATTGCCTCAGATGAGTTCTCGTGCGGTCTCAAATGGTCAGGCGCGCCTCCGGGCTTTTAACCTTCAACCGGAGTTTCGACAGGTAGCACTCGTCGTTGCCGTTTCCGGCGCCATCATTCTTCCAGCAGTTTTCTTTGGCATCCCATCGAATCGCGATCTGACGAATCACTTTCGCTTTGCGCTTCCCTTCTACGATGCCGTTACCAGCGGCGATCTGCATCCGGGATGGTTGGCGGAATCGAATGGCGGCTACGGCGATGCGAGCTTTCGTGTATATCCACCCGCACTTTATTACCTGCTGACAGTTGTCCGAGCGACTACCGGCAACTGGTACGGAGCGACGGTTATCACTTTTGCTTTGCTCTTCGTCGCAGGTGCGCTTGGCGTTTACCTCTGGACCAAATCTCTATTCGATTCGCGTGTCGGCATGTGGGCGGCTATTGTTTTTACGCTAGCGCCTTACCACCTCAACCAGTTCTACCAGGCGTCGTTACTCGCTGAGTTTGCGGCTTGTTCAGTTCTACCATTCACGCTTTGGTTTGTTGAACGAACCTGTCAGAAACAATCCACCACGAACATTGCCGGACTCGCTTTAACGTATGCGCTCCTGATACTGACCCACTTGCCACTCGCTGTATTGGGTTCGCTGGCCCTGCTGGTTTATGCACTCTGCAGGCTTCACGCAGGTAGAAGGAAACAACAGATACTCTCGCTAACTTCCGCCACTGTCCTTGGGTTGCTTCTGAGTTCGTTCTACTGGGTCGCGATGGTTGCAGAGAAGAACTGGATCCGAGCCGATCAGATTCAACGCGAGTCGTCGGTAGATTATCGGCTCAACTTTCTGTTTTCGACTTTCTCTCCCGACAATCTGAACGTTTGGTGGATGAACATCCTGACACTTTCATCCGCTCTGCTGTTCGCACCGGCACTGATCTTACTGTGGCGCCGGTATCGACAGGGTGTAACAAATCAACTGCGCGCGATTGTCATACTTCTCGCGTTCGTTCTCGTGATGGCAACGCAGCTGGCGCTTCCCATTTGGAAGGCGGTCAAGCCGCTTCAAGAGACACAGTTTCCCTGGCGCTGGCTCGGAATTTTTTCGATGGTGGGTGCGGTGGTAGCTGCTGCTTCTTTGCCCACGTGGTTTGGTATTGCACGCAGCAAGCTGCGGCCGCTTTTTCTCATCGCGATAAGCGGGATGTTGATGTCAATCACGTTCTCGCTATCGCACATCGTGCGCGAGGCAAAGTTTCTTTCAGCACCGGTGTTCGCTTCTACCTTGAACGACGTTCGAGGTTCTGAGGGCGTGGGCCAGTGGTTGCCGGTAACAGCCAAAGACCACGTCGCAGCAATGAACGGTGAGATCGAACTCGCTGGCCGACAGTTTCAGACAGTCTCTCGGTCACCTGAGAAGCGGATCTTTTCGGTCTCGGCAGGAGCCGCTGGAGAGGCACGTGTGCACACTTACTACTATCCTCATTGGCGTGCTTTTGTGGGCCAACAACAACTGCCCGTTAGACCGGCGGATGACGGCGTGTTACTTGTAAGCGTGCCCGCAGAGGCAACAACTATCACGGTCGAGTTCATCGAGCCACTGAGAACTCGAGTCTCAACAATCATCTCGGTTGTTGCGTTGCTCGGAGTCGCGAGTTTGATCTTTTTCGGTCGTCGCGAGGTATTCAGTAACGGTTGATTGTTTGAACACGCTGCGGAGTTACAACCGCACAGGCGGAGGCGTCGATGGCGAGCACGATTCAGTAACGTGCGCGGTAGCGGATGGCCACGAGTCAAGATGCCCTATGCTGGCTGTCAAACACCTCAGTCGTTGAGTCAGGGCCGTCCGCTACCGCGCACGGTCTGAATCGCGCTCGCATTCGAGTCCGCAATCCAAGCGTCTAACGTGAAAATTACTGCGAACGAAATCTCTGACTTTCCTTCCCATGGATCTCCTGTTGGATTCGTGCGCAGTTTTGTTTGTAACGACAGAAGAGCGATGCTAATCCTGTTTGCATTCGCGGTCGCGTTAATGACCCCGATCGCAATTTGGGGCATTCCTGAAGGCGCGGACCTCGCAAATCATTACCGCTTTGCATTACCGTTTTATGAATCCATCCAGAAGGGCCATCTTTATCCGGGCTGGTTGGCTGAATCTAATGCCGGTTACGGTGATGCTCGCTTCCGATTCTATCCACCAGGTTTGTACTATCTGCTAGCTGCGTTCAAACCAGTCGCTGGCTGGTTCTTCTCGAGCGTCATCACTTTCGTCCTGCTATCGCTGCTCGGCAGTTTAGGCGTTTACTTCTGGACGCGTGCGTTTCTCGACCGCCAATTCGCTTTGCTTGCAGGCGTGCTTTACGCAGTAGCTCCGTATCATCTGAACGAACTCTATCAGGCTTCGCTGTTGTCGGAATTTGCTGCCTGCGCCGTCCTGCCATTCGTTTTCGCGTTCATCGATCGCATCTCTGAACATAAGCGGCTGTTCGATGTCGCCGGTCTCGCTGCAGCTTATGCATTGCTGGCACTGACGAGTCTTCCGCTAGCTGTCATTGGATCGTTGTCCGCGCTCGTGTTCAGTTTGGTTCGAGCCTCAGGCAAAGGTGTTTCTCGGATTGATTTGCGGCTCGCGGCCGGTGTCTTACTCGGACTTGCAGCGAGCTCCTTCTTCTGGGTGCGGATGCTATCTGAACTTCCGTGGATAAAAGGAAGTGTTGTCAATCCCAGGGCGTATTATGATTACCGTCTTAACTTCATCTTCTCGCCGTCTGCTTTAACCAATCGAAATACCTGGTACGCGAATCTGCTTGCACTAACAACCATCGGTCTTTTCCTTCCGGCCATTGTTCTGTTCTGGAAAGGCAGCGGAGGTAAACGTTATGTGGCGATTTTCATTGTCACGCTGTTTTCGTTTTTCATGACGTTGCCGTTGAGTCAACCTTTATGGAATGTGATTCCAAAGCTTTCGGAAGTGCAGTTTCCCTGGCGCTGGCTGGCAGTTACATCACTAACCGGTTCGGTGTTGGTCGCTGCCGCAATTCCACATTGGCTTGAGCTTTTCAAAACCCGTGTTCGGCCTGTCTATTTTCTACCAGGACTTGGTTTTGCCTTGTCGTTGTTATTCATCGCTACTCAAATTATCTGGGACTCTGACTACATGTCGCGTCAGGAGTTCAATTCGTTTCTGCCCAACATTCGTGGAGCGGTTAGTTTTAAAGACTGGTTACCTGTCGAAGCCCGCGAACTAACGGAACTGCCGAAGATGACGGACAACGTCATGATTCCCACACGCCCTATAACAGTTGAAGTGTGGAACCCGGAGTATCGAAAATTTACTGTGTCGGAAGGTAGTGCGGCACAAGGACGTGTGAAGACGTTTTATTATCCCAACTGGAAAGCAAACGCCGGTGATTCCGTACTCAACGTACAACCGAGTCCGGAGGGGGTAATGCTGGTGAGTATTCCTGATCGCGCAACGACTGTGGAACTGACTTTTCGAGAGCCCTTCAAGGTCAGAATCGCGGGTTGGGTTAGTGTGGTAGCGTGGCTTCTGATCTTGATTGTCGGCTTCTTTCACACAGGCGTTAATCTCACAGGCGTTAATAATAAGCCGAACGGCTACGGATCTCAGAACGGGAGCCAAGCGACCGCTTTCAACCGATAGTTGAACGATTAGCTGGATAACCGGTCGCTTTGCTCCCGTTCTGAGAAACGTTTATGGCACCAATCGTCTTGGGCGTTACAGCTTCATAGATCTTGTGTCGGTTGGAATTTGAATTGGCTTACAATGTGGACGATTCAAACAAATGGACGCGCACCCAACTCCTCTCGCAAAACCGATTGAACAAGTGAAAGTTTCTCATGGTGACGGTGGCAGCTTGTCGCGCATCATCGCCATCGCGCGCAATGCTTTCCGCGAAGCAGTGCGTGATCGTGTACTTTACAACCTCGTGTTGTTCGTTCTTTTGCTGACGGCTGCGGCGATTTTCATCGGTGAGCTATCGGGCGGACAAGAACGAAAAGTCATTGTCGACCTCGGGTTGAGTGCGATGCTGTTGTTCGGCACGTTTATCGCGATCTTTGTCGGCGTTGGACTTGTTTACAAGGAGATCGAGAAGCGGACCGTTTACGCGATCTTCTCGAAGCCTGTTGGACGCGGAGAATTCCTGGTCGGTAAATATCTCGGCTTGTGTGTGACGCTACTCGTCAACGTTGTAGTAATGGGACTGGGCGTGTCGCTGGCGTTGATTTATGTAAGCCACGGATGGGATCCGTTAGTGATCGTGATCTGGCCCGCCGTCTTGTTGATCTACCTCGAACTCATGATCATCACGGCCATTGCGCTTCTGTTCTCTTCGTTCTCTTCTCCGGCTTTATCAGCGCTACTCACCTTCTTTGTTTTCATCATCGGTCATTTCAGCGCTGACTTGAAAAGCCTGGCTACGTCGACGGGAAGCACGGCGGCGCGGTGGTTGTTTGCTTCGCTCTACTACCTCTTACCAAATCTCTCGAACTACAGCTTTATTACGCCCGCAGCTCATGGACAGGCGCCTGCCGCAGGGTTCGTGGCGGTGACAGCGCTCTACGCTCTCTGCTACATCGCGGTAATTCTAGCCGCCGCCACATTGGTTTTTAGCCGCCGCAATTTCAAATGACGCAATCGACAAAGACATCAGGCTTAGTAGTCATCATCGTCACCGGGTTGGTTGCGGCCGTTGCGTTATCTCGCTGGCTCGACGCGAATCACGGTTCTATGAATGCTGGTGTGAGTGACGAAAGTCTGTATCTAAACGGAAAGACGGCGCGGCGCATGAGTCTGGCATTCAACGGACTAGCAGCCGACTGGTACTGGATGCGATCACTTCAGTACGTCGGCAAGAAGATCATGAACTTGCCTGAGAACGTCGAACTCGACGACCTGGGCCAATTGAATCTCAAGACGCTCGCACCGCTGCTTGATACTGCGACAACCCTTGACCCTCAGTTTCTGGATCCTTACGAATACGCAGCAGTCGTGTTGCCGTCCGTTGATGTGGATCAAGCCATCCGGATTACGAAAAAAGGTGTCGAGGCAAACCCGAACGCATGGAAGCTCTATCAGCATCTCGGATACATCTACTGGCAACAGAAAGACTTTCAAGCTGCCGCCGACGCATACGGACGTGGCGCTGCGATCCCGGGAGCGCCGCCATTTTTTGCGGCGATGAAGGCGAGAATGTTCGCGGAAGGTGGAAGTCGTGACACAGCGCGCGAGATTTACAAGCACATGTTAGAACAAACGGCTGATGATTCAGTGAAAGAAATGGCTCGGCGGCGTTTGATACAACTCGATTCAATGGATGAGCGTGACGTGTTACGCAAATTGCTGACAACATATCAAACACGCACGGGACACTGCCCAAACACGTGGAAAGAAATCGAACCCGTGCTGCGCAGTTTACGCGTGCCGTTAAACTCCGAAGCGGCTCCGAGGGATCCATCCGGCGTCCCGTATGTGCTGAAAGGCTGTGAGGTTGAACTTGATCCGAAGTCGATGGTGCCGGGGAAGTGATAGTTTTTTGCAGAAGTAGACCCGTTTTGATAATTCACGACAAACTAAAGTTTATCGGACATGAGCGTTGGACATGAGCGTCGTTGAAATCAACAACCTAACGAAAGACTACGAAGTCGGCTTCGTGCGCAAGCGCAAGGTGCGCGCGTTGGACGGGCTGACGTTGTCCATAGAAGGTGGACAGATCTTCGGGTTCCTCGGTGCAAATGGCGCCGGCAAAACAACTACGCTGAAGCTGCTTATGCGTCTGATTTTTCCGACTGCCGGAACCGCGCGCATTCTCGGCCAGGACATTCAAAATGTCAGCCTGCATCGACGCATCGGTTATCTGCCAGAGAACCCCTACTTCTACGATTACCTCACCGCGCGTGAGTTTTTGGATTACTGTGGGCAACTCTTCGGTCTCGATACAGCGCTACGAAGAAACCGAGCTACCGACCTGCTCGCCCGTGTGCGGCTCGACGAGAAACGCTGGGACACGCAGCTGAGGAAGTTTTCAAAGGGCATGTTGCAAAGAGTCGGCTTAGCACAATCGATCATCAACGATCCTGAAATTGTTTTCCTGGATGAGCCGATGAGCGGACTGGATCCAATCGGTCGTCGTGAAGTGCGCGACCTGATTGCGTCGCTAAGACACGAAGGCAAGACAGTGTTCATGTGTTCCCACATCCTGTCAGACATCGAGGTCTTGTGCGACCGCGTGGCAATACTCAGAGGCGGAAAGTTATTTCAACAGGGTCGCCTGGAGGACCTGCGACAGCAGTCATCCGGTGATCATCAGGTGGAAGTGGTCGTCTCCGGCGTAGATCGTGATTCGATCTCAGCGCAATTGCCGGCAGACGGTCCCTGGGCTGTCTCTGAAACAGCTGGCGGAGTGCGTATCGAAGTGCCCGATGAAAGTTATGTTGACACTGTGCTTGCTGCTTTGCGGAAGTCAGGTGGGAATTTGGTTTCGGTGCAACCGATCAGGCAGTCGCTGGAGGAATTGTTTGTAGGGAAGAACGGGGCCGGATGATAAATGTCCAATGATATATGACCAATGATTACTACCTGACCTTCAATCGATACAACACAAACTTCCCCAGTATTTCACCTCGATCGCGCTCGTACCAGCGATCAATGTTTTCATAACTCGGTTCGCGGTCCGCGCTAGTCACCAGATACTGTAATCGCGGGTAGGTCGCTTGTTCTCGAGAAAAGGCGGCCGAATAACTCGTATATTCCTTGACGCGCGTTCTTATTTCTTCGGGCGTGATTGGGCTTGCGTTGCCACGCGTTACCGGGCTTAGTCGATAGTAAGGAAACAGTCCGGCGTAGAAGGTCCAATCACTTCGATCGATCTCGTTGTAGATCGTCTTCTCATTGAACCCCAGATAATAAAGCTGCTTGAAGAACCGTTCACGATTCTCAGCTTCCGTGACACCCGGAAAGATGAGCATGTGTGGTGCCCAAAGTGGCACCTGAGGTGCATCAGTGGGCAAGCGATCTGCAAGCTCGAGATCCGAAACAAGTACGACTGGAAAGTCCGCCGAAGCTTTTTCAGCTTGCAATGTCCCATCACCGGAAGAAAGCTCTGCCAGCCGCCTGGCAACAATCCGACCGTCATCAATGTGATCGTTGTGAGGTCGATTGAGCGTCGTCGCAAGCCATATTTCTCCAATTGCCCATAAGATCGCGATACACGCGATCACAATGAACCGTCTGTTGGTCCACCATTGACGGCCAACCAAGTTAACTGCCAGCAATAGCGCAAGCCCGGCACAGTAGTTCGCAATAAACCACTCGTAGTGGAACGGTTGAAGAGACCTGCCCGTTAAGATTTGCTGGTTGAAGACTGCAATGACGCTGAAAGCCAGCGAGGCCACCAACAACACATGAGGATCCCGCCACGCGAAAAAACGCCGCCCTAGACCAATCAGTAACCAGATCAACGAAACAACGGCGACTAGTTCCGGGAGTCGGAACAAATCGGGACGATGAGTCGCAATGAGCGCCTGGGCGGCATCCACCGTGCTCGCCCGGTGTGAAAGCAACCGAAAGTAGCCGACCAGTACAGGAACGGCAGTTACTCCGATCACCGCTGCGATGGTCAGCGTTCGCCGTCGATCTTCCTTGCGGGCGATGAGCCAGAGCGCAAGGATGCAGATCAACCAGGCCGCAGCCGCGGTCCAGAGAAAGAAATATGTGAACACGAGAATTGCGAACGTCCCCGCCGCTACTGTCGCGGCGATTAGCGACTTCCGTGTGCTTGTGCTGGTTAGCGCAATCCAGACGACCGTGCACAAGACGAAGAAAAGAGGAAACCCGACTGCCGGCTGATAAAACCTTAAGAATGGTAAGTGAAAGAGCGATGGTGACTGGACCATGTCAGAGATCCACTGCGGAATCAGGAATGGACGCGTCGGGATGTAACGAATCATTCCCTGCCGCGCCAAAAGGGTTCCAAACCCAAGGACAAAACAAACAGCTACAGCACCTACGCGACGATCACCCGAAACGGTTGAGACCAGCCAGAGAATCGCTAACGCGCTCGCAATCGCGCAGATGGCGGGCACGACGATGAAGACTGTGCTGGCGCTCAAACCAAGCATTCGAGCTGGAACGGCCAGCCCGTAAGCGGGAACCATCTGAATCGAGAAAAGAGATTCGGGGGCACGCGTGTCGGCAGTGTCCTGACGACCGGTAAAGGGATCGTTCCGCCTCGGCCGGCCGCGGATCAATGACGATATGTATGCGGAGTAGGCGACTTCGTCAGTGTGAGTGATGGCGTTGGAGCCGTTCCATTCTCGACCGCGATCAAGAATGACCCAGAGTTGGGGAACAAATCCGAGTAGCGCGATGGCTATTACTGCCACCACGCCCCATCGCCTCTGGTTGCGCTCTGTTTCCATCAAGTATGGCGTGCGGCAGTAGTCCGAGTGTCAAGGACGGCTCACGTTGATCACGAGTCGTAATCACAAAGGAGTCGGGCTACTGCCCCATCTCGCGTGTGAGTCGTGCGAACGCTAAGATGAAGCTAAAACAAACTATCTTAATTCTTGAATTTGAAGCCGGTGATTTCCATCCGAATGTTGGCGCGATCATCTGTCTCAGTCATTCCATCAAGGACAACGCGCACTTCCATCGTTTTGTTCGGCGGCAACTCGGCTGGCCCACCTGGCACCGGTGAAGGGATGACTATTACCGTTCTTTGCTTGACCGGTTGGTCCTGATGATCGACCACTGCACCACGAACCTCGAGACCTGAAAGCGTCTTGCCCGTAAAGTTTCTGACTGTGGTCTGCAGCGTCATCACGATATCGCCGAGGGGACGTCGTGCTTCAGTCGCTTCCGGTTCATCACTCATGATCTTCGACTGATACTGCTCAAACTCCGGTGATCCTTGTCTTATCGCTCCTTCAAGCGTGGGCGTGACGGTGCCACCGCCAGTCGCACGCATCAGGAAATAGAACAAGACGGCGATTAAGAGAGCTGCAACGACCGCGACGACGATGATTAGCACGCGCGACTCACTCTTTGTCGTCGCGCTTTTGTCAGAAGGTGTCATGGTGCGCGTGATTGTAGATTCGGAAAAACTGATTTGCAATTACTTCCCGGAACTACTAGCGGCTTACTAACAAGTCCGCAATCAGCGTTTCCAGTGAGGCGAAGTCGATCGGTTTCGTCACATAGCCATTGCATCCCGCCGCCAACGCCTCTGCCTCGAAGTCGGCTGTATCGTGGGCTGACACTGCAATGATGGGAGTCTTTGCCGCTGTGGGAATCTTTCGGATCAATCTAGTTGCCGCCAGACCATCGATTATCGGCAGGCTTAGGTCCATAAGAATCAGCGCCGGCGTTTCGGCCTCCGCGAGCCGAACAGCCTCTTGTCCGTTGTGGGCCTCAACAACCGAGTAGCCGACCATTTCGAGCAGCCGTCTCATCATGAAACGGTTGTCTTCGGTGTCCTCAACCAGCAACACTTTGGGCTCTATTGGCTCAGTCTGCATCTTATCGCTCGAACTCTTCACAAGTAGGCATTGGGGCGTTGTGGGGCACCCAAGTTGTTGATTTTACTGTATCACTAGAATACGCCGGACTTTTTTGGTAACATCCCGCACCGAAACACAACACAGTGGAACGGGCTGTAAGCGTTTAATCAATACACTCGTCTCTGTTGTGGCATTCCCCTTCGCTTACAACGACCCGATAGAGAAAGATAAAGATGGTGCCCATACTGTCGAGAACAGAGGATGAAGGTACGCTTCAAGACCTTGGCAGGGCGTCCATCCAAATCGTTCACGACCTCAAGAACCAACTAAATGGTCTCAAACTCTATGCCACTTTCTTACGCAAGCGATTGGAGAAGAGCGAGCGACCGGAAGATGAGTTAGAAACGATTAACAAACTCATAGGCGGATTGGATCGGGCCGCGGTCGACCTTTCGACAATTGTCGAATATGGAAGAAAAGTCGAGTTGAAAACGCAGCCAGGCCTGGACATTCAGAAGCTGCTGCGAAGCGTTTGTGCGAGCGTCGAACGCACCGACTTTGTTTGCGACCTGGACGCACCAGTGTTGCTGGGAGAATTCGATCCCACGAAGTTGAATGACGCCCTCAAGTGGATTTCAGCGGGGGCCCTGAAGTATGCGCCGAATGGTGATGAATTCAAGCCCATTACGCTGTCCTTAAAGCGAAGCCAGGGCCAGAACAATCAAGCCGAAATCGAATGGGCCGGTTTGACCGGACTGGACCACGATCCGTTCCATTCTTTTGCAGGAACTGATGAGATCAGGATGTCAATGGCGGGGAAAATCGTTGAAGCTCACGGCGGATCAGCAACCTTCGCCCGCGACCGTGTATTAGTAACTCTGCCGTTGTCTGAATAATCAACAGTTTAGAGGAAAACATGCGATGAGCCCTCAAGGTACAGCGAGTTCGAGAGAGGAGAAAAAGGTGGAGAATAAAGAGGTGCGGATCCTCGTCGTAGACGACGAGCCCATGATGGCTGATTCACTGCGACAGAATTTTGTGGAGGAAGGTTATTCGGTCGACACTGCGGCGACAGGCGCTGCAGCGATCGAACTATTCGATCAGGGTGGACATCATCTGGCTATATGCGATCTGCAACTGCCCGACATGGATGGTCTGGAAGTGATGCGTCATATGAAAGACGCTCGTCCGACCACAGAAGTTATCGTCGTGACTGGTTATGGAACTGTGCAGAAAGCCGTTGAGGCAACGAAAGCGGGCGCGTTCTACTTCGTCGAGAAACCATTTGACTTTGAAGAGCTGCAACCTTTGGTTGAAAAGGCGCTCGAACGTCGCGAGCTCGTGGCCGAGACAGCAAACATGCGGCGGCAACTTTCAACGCGAGCTGAGTATTTCAACATCATCGGGGCTTCAAAACCGATGCAAACCATCTACGAGACGATTGAATCGGTAGCGAAGTCAGATGCGAACGTGCTGATCGTAGGTGAATCTGGAACGGGAAAAGAGTTGATTGCGAACGCGATCCATTACAACTCCCTCCGCTCCAAGAAACCATTCATCAAAGTTAACTGCGCGGCGTTGCCGAAAGAACTGATCGAATCGGAACTCTTCGGCCATACGAAGGGAGCGTTCACCGGAGCTCACGCTGACAAAGAAGGATTGGTACAGCACGCGGCTGGCGGTTCGCTAATGCTCGATGAGATCGCTGAAATGCCCGTGGAACTGCAACCGAAGCTTCTTCGCGTGCTTCAGGAGAGAAGTTATCGAAAGATTGGTTCAGAGAAGACATATGCGGTGGATTTCCGTTTGATCTGCTCCACCAATCGCCCACCAGCTGACGCGATTCGTGATGGACTGCTACGAGACGATCTCTTTTATCGGATTTCAACCATTACCATTCATGTGCCGCCGCTGCGTGAAAGAAGTGAAGACATTCAGTTGCTGACCGAGCACTTCCTGCACATGTATGCGCAAAAGTATGAGCGCCCGATCACTGGTGTCTCACAGGCAGCGTACCAGCGGCTGTTTGGTCATCAATGGCCAGGCAACGTAAGAGAGCTGCAGAACGTCATCGAACGCGCAGTACTGTTGGCAAAGGATGTGCGAATCGAACCGATCGACTTGCCGTTTGAAGACGGAACAATGCCGGAAGGTTCTTCAGCTGCTAGCGGTTGGGACGTGCCGCCGAACATGACGCTCGAGGATATCGAGCGACTGGTGATTGAACGAACGTTGCAACGAACGGGCGGCAACAAACAAGCGGCGGCAAACCTGCTCGGTATCTACCGGCCGAGGCTTTACAGCAAGATCCGCAAATACAACATCGACGTGCCGGCCTTAGTGTCGACTAACTGACACATCGTTGGTACTTCGCGCTTTGTACTTGGTGCTGTGTATTTTGTATTCTCGGCGGGACTTAGCAAGAGAAAGAACAAAGTACAAAGCACTGAGTACAAAGACTAAGCACTAATTCCAGTTGTTACTAGCGAATGACTCCCACTAGATCTCTCGAGCCGTCGCGGCTGCGAAGTATTGATGCGCTACGCGGTATCGCAGCGATGGGCGTCGTCGTCTATCACTGCCTAGGCCAAAGCCCACACCTGTTGCCTAATAACTTTCTCGCGTATCCGGTAAAACTGCTGCAGCTTGCGAGTTCGTTCGGATACATCGGCGTATTCCTCTTCTTTGTCATTTCCGGATTCTGCATTCATTTGCAATGGGCGCGAGTTCAAGCGTCGGGGGTGAAACCAACAATTGAGTTTGGCGCGTTCTGGAAGAGACGAATCCGACGCCTATATCCGCCTTACATAATTGCGTTCGCACTATATCTGTTGCTGACGGCATGGTCCGTCGGCATCGATGTCAGTCACTTTTTTATCTACGACGTCTTAATGCACTTGCTGATGCTGCACAATCTGGATCCGCACACGTGCTACAGCATCAACGGCGTGTTCTGGACACTGGCTATCGAAGAACAGTTATACCTCGCGTATTTTGTATTGCTGTTTCTACGACGACGGTGGGGCTGGACGACAACGCTGATCGTCTGCCTGGGAGCGCGGCTGGCGTGGATGATCTTTAGTCATGTAGTTTGGCGACAAACCGGTGTTGGCATTCCCGTTCCAGAAGCGGCCGCATCGCATTGGTTTACCTGGGCCCTGGGTGCCATAGGTGTTGAAGCGATGTTTGGATTGATCCAGTTACCAAGGTGGCTAAAAAACCTCTGGTTCGCTGGCATTCTAGTGGTCGCGGCGTCGGCGCTCTCACATTTTCTGCCGGGGATCCCGAAAGATACGCCATGGCATAACGTCAGCTGGTTCCTGATCCACCCGATGTGGGGATTGGGCTTCTTTATGATTGTCAATCGAGCTGTGATCGCTGAACGTGAATGGATCAAGAAGATCACGATGCCCACTCTTGTGACGGCGTTTGCCACCATTGGCGTCTTTTCTTATTCGATCTACCTGACACACGAATTGGTGATCATGCAGTCGTGGCGCTATGTTGAGGCTTGGTTACCGCCCATAGCAAACATATTAGTGCTGACCATACCTGCCACGATCATATTCGCCTGGGTTTTCTTCTGGTTCTGCGAAAGACCCTTCATGAGAAAGCGCGCGATACAAAAAGAAGATGTAGCCGTTCAGAAGGAAGAGCCGCAAAAAGATCGCCCACAAGAGATCACACCCATCACGCAGCTTGAGCCCGAATCGGCTTAAAGCCTGCTCAATGGATCAAATCGGATTTCCAAGCTGGCAATCCAAACTGCGCCAAAACGAGATGGGCATTCTGGTAGGTTGAAACTGAAACTCCACGCCGCTGAAGCGGGTGGTATCTTTCGCGGTCTTAATCAAGTTGATACGTCGCAACGCTCGTCGGTGTCTCGAAGCATCGCACTTTGTAGATCTGCACACGATTGTCGCTAATCTGTCGCGACACACGTTCGAGGACATACTTGGCAAGGTTCTCTGCAGAAGGCTGCAATTCATCAAACGGCGGGAGCTCGTTGATGTTGCGATGATCAAGATATTGGACCACTTCATCTGCCGCCGCTTTCAAATCGACGAAGTCAACTAACAATCCGATATTGTCTAGCTCTCTTCCACGGGCATAGATTTCGATCTTGTAATTGTGACCGTGCAAGTTCTCGCACTTCCCTTTGTATCCACGCAGTTGGTGCGCACTCGAGAAGTTGCGCTCAATCATTACCTCAAATTGTCCGGGCATGTTTTGAGTCTAAAGGGTCGCGATTATCCAGGCAAGTAAGCAGATCCACAGATTACATTGCCGATTGTCGATTGCCCATTGCCGATTGACAGATCCAGGCAACCTCCAATCGGCAATCAAAAATCGGCAATCGGCAATGTTCTAGATCTGTGTAATCTGTGGATCTGCTTTATCGGTGGAGCTAAAGACACTCGCCAGGTCTTCAATTTCAGAAGTGATTCGACACGCCGGCAGGCTCTTCAGAAACGTCCGACCGTACGGCTTCGTGCGCAGACGAGGATCCAACACAGCCAGCACACCGCGATCTGTTGTGCTACGGATCAATCGGCCGAGTCCCTGTTTCAATGCAATGATTGCCTGCGGCACGCTGTACTCATGGAAACTCGATCCACCCATGTCTTCGATGTATCGCTGGCGCGCCGCCACAATCGGATCCGTCGGAACTGCGAAAGGCAATTTGTCGATGATCACGCACGACAGCTGTTCACCTCGCACATCCACTCCTTGCCAGAAACTCGAAGTCGCAAAGAGAACGGCGTTTGGTGTTTCGCGAAAAGACTTCAGCAGTTGGCCCTTCGACGCTGTGCCCTGCAATAAACTTGGATAGTCGATCTCGGAACTGACCTGCTCGTACAAGGCCTGCATGCCGACAATACTCGTCGAGAGAACAAACGCACGGCCTTCTGTGGCGTTGAGAATTCGGATCACCTCTGCAGCGCACGCGGCCGACCAATCACGTGATCTTGGATCGGGCATTTTTGGCGGCAGGTAAAGGATAGCCTGGGATTCATAATCGAATATGGACTCGGCGATCAGATCGTCAGCGACATCCAACCCGAGCCGATCACGTATAAAAGCAAAGTTGCCGCCGCTCGATAAAGTTGCTGACGTCAGCACGACGGTCGGTATCTCATCAAACAGTTTGTCCTGCAGCAGACCGGCAACATCGATCGGCGAAGCGCGCAGGAAGATGCCCCGGTTACGACGTTCTATCCAATAAACAAACTTCTTGTCAGTGCCGGTGATGATGAACTGAAGATCAAAACGTGTCTGCCGTATGCGGCGGATAAGATTCTCCGCTTCCGGTGGCTTCTCTTTAATGCCATCGAGCGCTGTTTCGACTCGCATCAACGCGCCTTCAAGCGCTACGTATAAATCACCCAACGGCGTCGGAGTGAAACCGCCCTGGATATTCCTTGTTGCGAACGTTCCGGGAATTATTGGATACCGACCACCGCCTTCTTCGCCTCGTCCTGCGCGAAAGCCCATCCAAAAGCTGTCAGCGAAGGTCGATAAACGCGAAGCGCTTCTCGTCATTTCGCGATCAATCTCCGCATCTTCGATTCGTAGCATGCCTAGATCGCGGATCAAATCGTCTATTTGATAATTCGAAACCTGCGAACCGAAGTACTCCGATGCTACATCTTCGATCAGGTGCGCCTCATCCAGTATCACTGCGGTATAGTCAGGCAATACCGCACCGTACATTCCGTTTCGTAAATTCAAATCAGCAAAGAAGAGATGATGATTGACGACAACGATGTCAGATTGTTGGGCGCGATTGCGCATGCGCGTGATGAAACATGGTTCAAACTCCGGACACTTTTGGCCCAGGCAGCTCTCAGAACGCGCATCGATGTGACGCCAGAACGACAATGATTCAGGTAGACGAGCGAGCTCAGCGCGATCCCCAATCTCCGTTTCGCGCGACCACTGAACGACTTCATCGAAATAGTCGACTTCTTCCAGACCTTCGAGCACCGGTGAGGCTTCCGCGCGGCCGAGCCGGTTCAAACAGAGATAGTTGTTGCGCCCTTTCATGTACGTTGCGCTGAAAGGCTTCGGCAGAACGCTTTGGAGAAAGGGAATGTCTTTCTCCATTAACTGTTCCTGAAGATTCTTTGTGCCGGTCGAGATGACGACCCGACCGCGCCCGCCCAATGCCGCCGCGACCGCTGGAACAAGATAGGCCAACGTCTTGCCGGTTCCCGTTCCGGCTTCGACTATCAGGTGTCGCTGTTGCTCGAACGCACGCATGACGGCGCGCGCCATCGAAATCTGGCCGGGTCGATGTTCGTATTCGGGGTGTGCCTGGGCGATGAGGCCCTCAGGCCCAAAGACTTCTTCCACGTTCTGTTCTTGCGCCCTTCGCTGGTGCCGTTGGTGTGATTGTAAATGAACTTAGATAACGCTCGCTCAGTTGAGCATGGATTTCGGGAAGCGAGAGCACGGATGCAACATAGCTTCTTTTTCCGAGGACAAGCGCCCTCATGGTCCCCTTGTAAGGACCAAAACTGTAGCCGATCTGCCGACCCACGTGGCCGCTAATCGTGACTGCCTTCATTTCGACGAGTTGGATGGTCCAACTCAGGTTCCGGTCTCTGAGCGTTTTCCTGAAACTGGATTCAATTCCCTCCCAAATCCCGACATAGAACGATTCGCGCTGCCCGGCGGTCCATGCCTCAGAGTCAGTCTTTAAAATTGAGAAAGTGAACGTCAAGATTCGCCCTGAGTCACCCCCGCTGGCCGTAACAGTCTTTTCCAATGGGAGATCGGCAGGTATCGTTACGTCAACTGCTCTCAGTTTAATAGGTGACAATATTGAGACGACCCCGTTGTCGAATTCATACTTAACCCACTGCTCGGGAACAGGCGTTTGCGCAGAGACATTAGATGGCGCGCTCAAAGTGAGCAGGAGCGTTAGTAGTACGACGAGTTTTGACATAAATGATTGGCGCGTCGTCATTCTACGACGTTCGCCGGCTTGGAGAACTGTTTCAAGCGCTTTGGGTAAAGAGGAAATCGCGCCGTGAGGTCTGCAACACCCACTTTTACTTTCTTGCGCACGTCTTCGGATTGCGGCGCATGAATCACTTCCGCAATCAGGCGCCCGATTTCTCGCATCTCTGCTTCCTTCATTCCGCGAGTGGTGACGGCGGGTGTTCCAATGCGAAGCCCGGAAGCGACAAATGGTTTATTTTGATCGAAAGGAATCGTGTTCTTGTTGACCGTAATCAGTGCCGCTTCGAGCGCTTTCTCGGCCTCCTTGCCTGTGATCCCTTTGCCATCCATCCAAACATCAACCAGCATCAGGTGGTTGTCAGTTCCGCCGGACACGAGTCGCAGGCCTTGCTCCTGCAATTCGCTCGCGAGTGCCTTTGCGTTTTTTAGGATCTGACGTTGATACTCCTTGAATTCGTCTCGTAGCGCTTCACCAAAGGCGACTGCTTTAGCAGCAATAATGTGGACGAGCGGTCCACCCTGAACACCAGGAAACAGTTTTCGATCGATCTCCTTCGCGTGTTCTTCTTTACAAAGGATCAAACCGCCGCGCGGTCCACGAAGAGTTTTGTGAGTTGTTGTCGTCACGTAATCCGCATGCGGAACAGGCGATGGATGCAGTCCAGCTGCAACCGGACCAGCGATGTGCGCGATGTCAGCAAACATCCGCGCTCCCACACTCTTCGCAATCTCTCCGATGCGCGCGAAATCGATGATGCGAGGATAAGCAGACGCGCCACACACCAGCAGTTTCGGTTTGTGTTCTTCCGCGATGCGTTGTAGTTCGTCGTAATCGATCTGCTCTGTCTCTTTTGAAACGCCGTAGTCGGCGACCTTGTAACTCAGTCCGGAGAAGTTCATTGGATGGCCGTGTGTGAGATGGCCACCGTGTGAAAGATTCATTCCGAGTATCTGGTCTCCGTACTGAATCGCGGCCAGATACACTGACATGTTTGCTTGCGCTCCGCTGTGCGGTTGAACGTTCGCGTGATCGGCGCCAAACAGCTCTTTTGCCCGATCGATCGCCGTCTGCTCGACGACATCGGTCCATTCGCACCCGCCGTAATAACGCTTGCCCGGGTAACCTTCGGCGTATTTGTTTGTGAAGACAGAACCGGCCGCTTCGAGCACGGCTTCACTGACGAAGTTTTCAGAAGCGATAAGCTCGAGTCCATTCGCTTGCCGGGCAACTTCATTGTCGATGGCATTGGCGATTGTTGGATCGACTTCCGCGAGTGGCGAATTATGAGAGTTGGACATGTCGTATTTGCTGTTTGAGATCTGAAATCTGAGATCTGAAATCTGAGATCTGGTCTTTGGTGTTCGGGCTAGGCTTCGCTCGTCCCCTCAGCGGCCAATCATGAATGGGTGATCAATGCGCTATTTTCCTGCTCGGGCCTGCTGCTCCTGCTCCTGATCCTCGTGCTCTTGAGCGCACGATTGCTCAATCTCCTTAATCTTCTCCACTCTTCCCGCGTGTCTACCACCTTCAAATTTCGTGTCGAACCAGGTCTTAACGATCTTCGGAATATCCGCTT
>DATIBJ010000133.1:0-5041 GCA_035457565.1 Pyrinomonadaceae bacterium
TTCTTCAGCCTTCATCCCCATCCTTCCCGTTTCCCCTTTCCCTCTTTCCCTTTTCCTCCTCTGATTCACGACACCGCTCGGTATTCAGGCGCGCTTCTGGCTCGCTGAAGTCGCGGTTGGCGCAAAGTAGTTAAACGTTGAATCGCGAGCCGTCGTCTTAGTTGCAACGCAGCGAGAAGAGTCACGCTGGCACCAAACATTTCCATAAACTCTTCTACGGTCACTTCGACTCTATAAAGAATAGGGTGCGTCGGCGGTATCTGATATCCGATCGCCTCAACCACCATTCCCCCCGTTAATCCAATCGCGACCCCAAACATCGTGAGTAATACAATTCTGCGATGATGCGTCCAGAGTGCCAGCAAGTCATGCGACAGCATCTGACCAATTGAAACCAGCACGGCGACAAACACCATCGTCAGGAAAAAATTCTGCACTATAAACGGTGGAACCCAATCGATGTAACGAGCACCAATCAAGGCATGTACGCGTTCGTGGATTTGGGCCGTTTCGTCCGACGAGACATAAAGCGCAGCTATGCCGGCCAGTATGAAGAGCACACGAGAAGGCCGGCTTTCGGTGCCCTTCCTACGGGCACAGCTGAAGTACGAGATTGCGACAGCGAACAGTTGGCAAGACGAAAACCAGGCGGGGATATTTCCCTCGCTATCCAGGTCGAAAAGCCCATGGAGGAGTTGAAAGCTGTAGCCCGTCGCAATGTCGAGCCAGTACAGAGCAACGAGAATCAATTCACACGTGAGAGCAGTAAGGAATATTCGTGCAGGTAGTTGTGCGGTCTTCATAGGTCCTTTGAAGTTGAACAGTTTCATCGACTACAGGACGGGAGCGAAGCGATCCATTTCAAGTGGGTGGTGCGGAATGTACGTTGGCATCGGTCGCTTTGCTCCCGTTCTGTAGTTGAGTTCTTCTCAAGGTCCAAGATCTAAAGCAATCGCTGTTCACGAGGAAAACACGTGGAATATAGAAGATTAGCTGCGGGAGACGAGCATCATTGCCGCGCCAGTTGGCGTCGATTTACGGCGCTCAGTGTGCCCCATAAGGAACCGATCAGCGTGAGGACAACTCCAGCAATGGCGACTGGCGCAAGACCAACGAACACCTTTGTAGTTATCAGTGCTACTGCTCCGAGGAGAACGAGGTAGAAGGGAAACATTCGGCCGGTTGAGCGCGCCCGAAACCACACACTCGTGACGTTGAATAACAATAACAACGCAAGTACGGGCATCAACCATGGTGAGTAGGGAATACTTTCTAAACCGGCAATACCAAACAGACTGAGATAAGCAGCCCAACAGAGCGGACATTTCGGAAACAACGCTAATGCGAGTGCGATAACCATTCCAAACACTGGAGAGAGAACCGCGTTTCGAGGACTTCTTGTTGACGGTTCTACTTCAGCGCTGGCGCGCCCCTCCGTTAGGATTTCCATCGTTCGAGTGATGACCTCTGTCTCATCCCATTGAATCCGTTCGAACGAAGCTGCTATACGACCGCTCGCATCGAGTAGGTAAACCTCGATCCGATGACGATTGACGAGTGACTCAATGAAATTGACGCCGAGCTTGAAATGCTTTCGCAGAGCCTCGATTCCGTCGCGGGCTCGCAACAGGCGATGCTGTGCAGTGAACTGAACCCCGCGCTGTTCCCCGTAAATACGGAGACGTTCGGGCTGATCAAATTCAGGGTCGTAGGTTATCCCGGCGATGTTGATCTGCTCGCCGACACTTTCCCTTTCCAACCACTGTTGAAGGCGCGCCAACTTCGTTATCGTGAGTGAACACTTGAGAGGATTATCGCAGCGCGTGTAGAAGAAAACGACGATTGATGGCCGACCGTGGAAGAACTCAGCAAACGTCAGCGACTCACCGTCCTGATCTTCAAAGATAGTGTCTTCGATTGACTTTGAGCTCGTTCGCAACGTTCTCACGAAAGAGAACATCCCCGGTAACTGACAACAATCGGCCGGTTCGGTTTGCGCGTCCGCTCCAACATGAATAGACGCCAGGGCCTCATTCACTTTGGGAAGAAGCTTCTTACCTAGTGCCGTTGGTCCCGTCCGAAGTTGTTCGAGGTCGGGAACAATGGCGCTCGCGTGTGGACCAAGCCAAATCAGCGTCGACAGAAGTTCGCGAACGGGACTGGTTTCGCCTGGTCCAATCGCGTAACCACCGTAAGACTTAAAAGAAACCTGCTCGTCGTGATACCGGATGTTGTTTATGGCTCGTGTGACAAAGGGACCAAAAGCAGAATTTCGATGCGGGTAGGAACGCAAAGCAAACGCGGCCGCCGCGACGGTGTAAGCGTGGATTCCAGTGTCGAGTTCTTCCAACACGAACGGAAGCGCCGTTTCTGGCAGACTTTTGCGGGCTAAGCTCAGAAGAACCCAGCCGCGCATTCGACTTACCGTGGCGGCGCCACGCCCGTCGTAGATCGGATGATCCTCGCGCAGGAGATCGATCAGCTGAGGCTGCAAAGTGTTAGCCAGCTGCTCGACGGCAGACGCGAACGAGTCTTCCGATTCAAACCGCGTAAGATCTGCGTTCATAAAATCGGCTGTACTATGGTCTATACCTCCTCAAGAAACGTTTAGCGGTTTTCTTTACCTTCGCCGATTTACCCTTTTCAAGCCGACCAACGCGCCTAACAAGTTCTTCATCATTCCCCGTCGACTCGTCGCCGAATTGAGTCATCCCTGTCAATGCAGTTGCTTGAATGTCGTCGTATTCCTTGTCGTCAAGCAGCAACTCACGCGCGCGCTGCTGGAATCGGCGGGGATGCGTGGCTTGTAGAGCGGCGGCGGAAATCTGACGAATCTCTCGTTTCTCGTCCTTATCAATCATGAGCTTTTCGAATACTGGCCCGGAGCTCGCATCAGCCGAGAGGAGTCGCAACGCTTCACGCTTTGCTTCGGTGTTCGGTGGATTATTCACGATATCTCGCGCCACCGAGTAAGCTTCGGCGTGCACGTCGTAGCTCAGCAGCTGCAGCGCCTTCTCTGGAGGCACTAAGGCCCTGTCAGGATTCTGCAACCCTTCCAACAATCTCTGCTGCACGTACGCGTCTTTCTCACGAGCGAGGATTCCAAGCACACGCTGTCTGAACTCCGGATCAGGGTCTTCAACCAACTCTCGTAACGTGGCGAAGTAGTCTCCACGACACGATTCGAATGTGATGACGCTGAAACTTGCGCCCTGGAGTGTCTGTAGAGTTGCCAGTCTGACTTTGATCGGTTCTTTTTGATCGCGAAGTATGTTCAACAGCGATTGAAAACCCTCATCGTTCTCACACACTCCCATCGCCACGTCCCCGAGAGCGGCCACACGTTGTTTTGTGGTCTGCTTCGAGCTCGTCACCACAGATAATGCAGCTCGTGGCGATCTTCTTGCAGGTGCCTTCGCTGCCTTCTTCGTCGACTTCGCAGCCTTCTTTGTTGTCTTTGCTGCTTTGCGGGTCGACTTTGCTTTCTTTGTCGCCTTCTTTGCCGGTTTACGTCTTGTTGTCATGGTCTCACTCTCCTGAAACAACTCACATTAGACAAAGGGAACATCGTCGTAATCGAAGCCCAAACGTGCGCCCGCAGTCGCCTGGCCCGGATAATCGAGGACCTCGCGCACCCGCGGTCGCAAACCTGGCGCGCTTACGCAGGGTGACGGTGCCATTGTCCCGCCCGGAGCCGTTGGTGGGCGCGACCCGCCAGTAATTCCATTCCAGGGCCACATCGTGTCTGGAAGATTGTGCCCGATTGGATTGCCGCCGCTGTTATGAAACGCGGAGGCTAGGTTGGGATCGAACCGGTTGTTCTGCTTTTGCCATTTCGCCCAGAGTCGATCAACGTTGCAATGGAGCATGAAGAACAGCGGATCGCGCGCTGCAGTACCGATACTCGAAATGAACCCCCCGAAGCTGCCGTGTGCAGGATTGTGTGGATTGAATTCCATGTTCCGAAAGGTCGAGTAGGTTGGGCCTAGTTGGAGTGTTTGCGTTTCATTGATAACGAATGCCGATCCAGAATTGGGATTGAAGAACGGCCGGCGGTTAATACCAGGCACGCCATCAGTGGCCCAAAACTGAAGCGGATTATTTGCGCTAAACGAAACCGTACCGAGATCATCGTTAACCCCGATAAAGTCGCGAGTAAAAATATTTGGAGCGGGACGATCGAAACGCCAGTAATGCAACGCGACGCTCGGATCGATAGCCTGGAGTTCTCGTTCAAGGTCGAGTAAGTAAGCCCGATGCCACGGAAGGAATCCTGGCGCACCGTGTGCTTGTGGCGAACTAACATTGGTGTGCATCTCGCGGAACAATGCGAATGGACCAGCACCCTGGTTGTTCAGTTGCGCAAACGCCGCGATGAACCGATCGCGCTCACCGGCGCTGAGTGTGTTCGCATTCTTACGTATGCGGACGGTACAAGTTATGGTGCCAACAAGCGCATTACCGAGTCGAGCTTCGATCTTTACGTCGTTGAGACTTAGGCTCGGCCGGCCGAAGCGACCGGCAATTTGAAATCTCGCCCAGGTTCCGTTAATCGGAACAGGCAAGGTCAAACTTGTAGCGAACGGATCGGTTGCTAATCTACGGAAATTGACGGCCCCAGCGGTCGCTGCCGACACGCTTCTGAGGCGTATGTTAGGAGTGGCGTTTCCTTGCGAGCCGGCCGGATTCGTAACGCGAATCCGACATGCTGAGGGTGCCCAGTTAACGAACCGGGCATTGGGCTGAGGGCTGTTGTTTATCTGTATTTCGACGTCCATTTGTCTCCTCCAGCGGAGTTGAAAGGTTGAGAACCGTTTGGTTGAAAGGGGAAGTGAATGTCACGGACGTGCGACGGGGACTACGCCGGCTGACAAACGCGAATTCAAACCATTGACGGTTGCTGGAGATCGTTAGCGAGGCTCTCCAGCGAAACAGGATTGCGAGGGGGTTTGCGAACGCGCGGCAGACTACACCGCAACGAAGAACCTTGTCAACGAAAAGTATTTACTGGGAGCGCGGACGTCCTCGTCCGCAACGCGAC
>DATIBJ010000134.1:0-9940 GCA_035457565.1 Pyrinomonadaceae bacterium
GGAATCATCGTTGACCGACATCCTCTTGTAACTGAATTCGCAATTGGTGATCGCGTTGCTTACGGTGGAGAAGGTACGGGACATGGTGAAGTGATACTAGCATCGAAAAACCTTGTGGTACGCGTACCTGAGCAGGTTCCGTTTCGGCATGCCTGCTTCACTACCCTGGGCAGTATTGCGCTTAACTCCATCAGAGTTTCTGAAGTCGGAGTCGGTGATGTCGTAGCAGTAATCGGGTTGGGTTTGGTCGGACAGCTGGTTGCACAGTTAGCCCGTCTTCAGGGTGCGCGAGTGATCGGTATTGATTTGCGGTCTGATCGTGTTGAGTTGGCGCGCAGATTAGGAGTCGACATTGGCCTTGATGGGAGCGGTTCTGTCGCCGATGAAATCAAAGCTAACACCAATGGTCTGGGAGCCGACTGCGTCATCATAGCGGCTGCCGCAAAGTCTTCGGCCCCATGTGAGTTGGCCTTACAGATTTGTAGAGATCGGGGTCGAATCGTGGTGGTCGGAGCGGTAGAGTTGAGCTTCTCCTGGCAGGAAATGTACCTGAAGGAAATTCAGCTCTTGATGTCGAGGGCATATGGACCAGGCAGCTATGATCCCGTCTACGAAGAAAGTGGCCACGATTATCCGATTGCCTATGTGCGCTGGACTGAAAAGCGCAACATGGAAGAATTTCTCAGACTGGTAGCCGCAGGAAAAGTCGACCTCCAGCCATTAATTACGCACGAGTTCTCTCTCGAAGACGCGCCGAACGCCTATCGCACCGTCAAGGATCCCGATTCCAACAGTTTGGGAGTGGTGCTCCGCTACCCAGAAATCCCGGCCAGCGCAGGGTCTGAAACGCTTTCTTTGTCACGCAAGGTCAGTCTGGAAAGCAGAGTAAAAATAACAGATGTCAAAGTTGCGTTGACTGGAGCGGGTAACCTTGCGCGTTGGGCACATCTTCCCAATCTAAAGAAAATTCCCGGCGTCAGCCTCTGTACCGTCTATTCGACAAGCGGAGCACGAGGAAATACGTACGCGCGTAGATTCGGCGCTTCGTATTTCTGTTCCGACTACGATGAGATCCTTAAAGATCCCGCGATCGACGTCGTCATGATTCTCAGCCGTAATCAACATCATTTTTCACAGGCGCTGCAAGCTCTGCGTGCTGGTAAGCATGTATTCGTTGAAAAACCAATGGCCCTGACCGAGGAGGAATGCCGCCAGCTATATCGGGCCGTAGTGGAGACAGGAATGCAGTTGAGCGTGGGTTTCAATCGGCGCTTTGCTCCGTTCTACAAGGAGTTGAAGGGATCCTTGATTAAACGAACTGGCCCAGCGGTTATTAACTGCCGCGTTAGTTCGCCCGGCATTTCCGGAAGCTACTGGATGGCTGATCCTTCTATTGGGGGAGCAATTCTTGGTGAGGCAGTGCACTTCGTCGATCTAATGTACTGGCTTCTAGAGTCTGAGCCCATAAGCGTTTCGGCCTACACCCTTCCTACGCGCAAGACGGATCCAGTTGGCGAAAACAACATGGTGGCGGCTTTCAGCTTTGCTGACGGGTCAATTGGCAGTCTTAATTATTCGACCCTGGGGGCGAGCAGCGCATCAGGCGAGCGTGTTGAAGTTTTTGCAACGGGAATCACGGGAATGGTTGAGGACTTCAAGAAGATTAAAGTCACCTCGGGACGCAGTCGGACCAGCTCAACGCTGTGGGCCCACAAGGGCTACAAAGCTCAACTGGAAAACTTTTTCTCGAGCGTCCTTCACAGCGAATCGCCTGAAGTTACTGTTAGAGATGGAGCTCGTTCAACAATTGTATGCGTACAGATGTTGCGGTCGGCAGAAACTCACACACCGCAAGCAATCGATCTCGAAACCCTTTTGACCGGCTAGAAAAATCCAATCGAAAGAATGGTTAACGAAAACATTAGATGAAGTTGACCTTGCCCCAGTCCAGAAACAATGAGATCCAGAAAGTGCGGGTCCTGATAGTAGCTCCCTCTCTGCAAATTCGCGGGGGACAGGCAGTCCAGGCGCAGCATCTGGTCAGACACTTAAGCGACGAGCCGTCAGTGGAGGTTTCGTTTCTTCCCCACAACCCACGTTTACCAGGTCCCCTATCGTTTCTGCAATCGATCAAGTACGTCAGAACGATAGTGACCTCATTGCTCTATTATCTAATGCTCGTGCTCCGTATTCCGCAGTACGATGTCATTCACATTTTTTCCGCTTCCTACTTTTCGTTCCTCTTAGCACCAGCTCCGGCCGTTCTGATCGCAAAGTGGTTCGGGAAAAAGACGGTACTCAATTATCGCAGCGGTGAGGCCGAGGACCACTTAAGAACGTGGCCGCGAACTTCCATACCGATTCTCGAAATGGCAGACGAGCTAGTGGTGCCATCAGAATATCTGGTTAATACCTTCAAGAAGTTTGGTCTGGAGGCGAAGGCGATTGCGAATGTCATTGACTTCGAAAGATTCAGGTTTTCCGAGCGCCAACCTTTGCAGCCACGTTTTCTGTCGAATCGAAATCTGTACCCGCTCTACAACATAGCGTGTATCCTCAGAGCATTCAGAATCATTCAGGAGAAGTTCCCTGAGGCGACCTTAAAGATCGCTGGCGATGGTCAACAGCGCGAATACTTAAAGGATCTCGCTCGAGACCTGGGACTTCGGAACGTCGACTTTCTCGGCTCGGTAGCTCCTGAAGAAATGAGTAAGCTGTATGATGAGGCGCACATCTTTCTCAACTCCCCGAACATAGACAACTTACCCGGATCTATTCTCGATTCGTTCGCGTCAGGCGTGCCGGTCTTAACCACTTGCGCGGGTGGCATCCCTTATATAGTTACGCACGAGAGAACTGGCTTATTGGTTCCGCGAAATGATGCGGAAGCGATGGCTGCTTCAGCTATCAAACTACTCGAGTCTCCGGAACTGTCGACGCGTATCGTCCGCAACGCCCACAGAGCATGCGAGTTGTACAGTTGGTCGGCTGTTCGTTGGAAGTGGCTGAACCTTTATCGCCAGTTAACTAAACAGACTGTCAAAGCTGATGCGCAACTAGATAAGTTGCATCAGCCTTCCTATTTGCTATGATCGGTACCCAACCACAATCCGATAAGACAGCACCCACAGCAAGCATCGTAATCGCCGCATACAACGCTTCCGCCTTTATCCAGCAAACGTTGGATTCGGTTTTGGCCCAGACCTTTACTGACTATGAAACGATTGTGGTTAACGATGGCTCTGTCGATACACCAGAACTCGAGCGAATTCTGGAATCACATCCTCTGCCAATCGTGTATATCTCTCAGCAGAACAAAGGTGTAAGCGCCGCTCGAAATGCCGGGATAAAAGTCGCTAAAGGAAAGTTTTATGCGCAGCTTGATTCCGACGATCAATGGGAACCGGATTATCTGGCCGTGCAAGTACGCTTTCTGACTGAGCGTCCAGACATCGGGCTAGTCTATCCCAACGCAATCATATTTGGAGATTCCTCCGATGTCGGCTTGGAGTACATGAAAATCTGTCCTTCCGAGGGCGAGGTCTCTTTTGAGAGTTTGATCGAAGAGCGCTGCATCGTCTTAACCTGTGTGACGGCGCGCATGAGTGTTATCAAAAGCGTTGGAATGTTCGATGAAGCCCTTCGTAGTTGTGAAGACTTCGATCTGTGGCTGAGGATCATAAAAAATGGCGGTCGCATAAGTTACCATCGTCAGGTGTTGGCTCGCTATCGAAGGCACCTCGGCAGCTTGTCTTCAGATCGAGTCTGGATGACAAGCAACCTCTTAGCGGTAATGGAGAAAACTGCCAAGAGATCCGACTTGACTGACTCGGAGAGGGAAATCCTCAGTAAGCAATTAGCCTTGCGCCAAACGAGCCTTCAACTCTTCCAGGGCAAACACGCACTGGCGTTGGGAGATGCCACGGTTGCGCTCAAGCGGCTTGAGGAAGCGAACCGGAGCCTTCGCAGCCTAAAGCTCTCGCTGACGATTCTGTTGCTGCGCTACTGGCCCAGGCTGCCGATTTGGGCGTTTGCCGCGCGCGAACGTTTTTTGGCCAGGCGCCAGGAACACCTCTTGAGTGGTATCGATACGCCTCGTGGAATGGCTTCGTGAGGAATGCATCAAAGAAGACGAATGGATCAGCACTGATGGCGCGTATCTGCTAAACCCTATTATTTATCATCAAACTCCAATGCGATGACTAGCAACAGCACCGGCTGCAAGTTTACGCACCTGAGGCAGTGAGCAGAGTTGGGAGCGCAGTTCGATCAGCGCGAGACAGTAGCGAATAGTTGATATAACTATGGCTGAGCAGCCTGACATCTCGGTTGTGATCTGCACCTACAACAGGCGCGCCCTGTTGAATAGCGCGCTGAACTCTCTGCTCCAACAACGAGCCGGCGATGTTAACTACGAGATCATCGTTGTCGACAACAATTCGCCGCCGGACACGGAAGCGCTGGTTCGGGAGTTGGCCCGCACCGAAGACTGCCTGCGGTACGTGCGAGAAACGCGTCAGGGAAACGCACACGCGCGCAATACCGGCGTGGAGCACGCGCGTGCATCGATCATCGCATTTGTCGATGACGACGTTACGGTTCGGGAAAACTGGATCGAAACGATCAAGCAGACTTTTGACGACTCGCGCGTCGACTTCATCGGAGGCAAGATATTGCCGCGTTGGGAAGAAGCGCCGCCGATGTGGTTGACGAAGTCTCATTGGGCGCCGATCGCTGCGCTTGATTACGGTAACAATCGCTTTTCTATCTCTCCCGATAATCCGGTTTGTCTGTTAACGGCGAACATCGCGTTCAGGCAACACATTTTTCAGACGTTTGGTGGCTTCTCGCCCAACCTGCAGCGTTCCGGCGACAGCATCGGTTCGCTTGAGGACCACGAGTATATAACTCGGCTTATTCGCGGCGGAGCGGCGGGCTTATACATTCCGGAAATGATTGTTCACGCTTTCGTCGGGCGCGAAAGGATGACGAAGGCCTATCACCGTCGGTGGCATCGAGGCCATGGTTACTTCTATGCGGTCATGAACGATCCCGAATGGGAGCGTTCGAAAATTCATCTCGCAGGTGTGCCCGGTCACCTTTACAAAGAGACAATCACGCACGCTGTGACTTGGTGTGCGAAAGCGTTCACCGGCAACGCGGATGCAGCATTTGAAAGTGAGTGCCGTCTACGTTTCTTTTACGGGTTCTTCCGGGAACGGAGAAAACGATCTTCCGGCGGAGACTGACGTGGACATCGCAGTTTCGATGATGCTCCACAATCTCGCAATGCTCTTCTCCATCGAATACTGCGCGCTAATCCACTCACGACCGGCTTTGCCCAGTTGGGCTGCCAGATGAGGATCGTTCGCCAAACGCGTCATGTGCTCAGCCATGCCGTTTATGTCGCCTTCTTCGACCAACAAGCCTGTCTTCTGTTCGATCACTGCGTCCTTGATGCCCGCATGTCGCGTCGCAATAACCGGAAGACCTGACGCGCCAGCTTCCAAAACTGCCACCGGTGTTCCTTCCGAATCGCCGTCCTGAGTTCGAATCGAATGTTGCACAAACGCGCGCGATCTCTGCATGGTCGCAGCAACTTCCGCCTGCGACGTTGGTCCCAACAATTCAACTGCGCCGGTGAGGCCAAGTGATCTTGTCATCTGGTAGCACGCTTCCCACAGCGGGCCGTCGCCGATCATGAGGAGTCGCGCGTCAGGCGCCTTTTCGAGTGTTGTTTTGAAGGCGAGCAGAGTTAAGTGCGGCGCTTTCTTGTTGACGAAGCGTCCGGCCGCGACGAAAATCGGCGGACTGTGAAGCGGATCCGCTCCGGTGAAAATCGACGGCTCGACCCCACACGAGTTGTAATGAAGCTTTTCAAGCGGCGCGCCAAGTTGCTGCAGTTGAGTTTGCATGTCACGAGAGACGGCAATAATAGCTGCTGCGATTTCGAAGAGTTTCTTGTAGCGCCGGCCATACGTTTGCAGCGTTTGCTGCCGGTACGCGTCGAACCCATGAAAGTGGGCGATTAAGGGTAATTGTAGTTTTTGGCACGCATCCATCATGAGGGTTGCGGTCGGGCCGAATTCTGCCAGCACGGCTCCGACTCTGTTCCTCACGAGAAATCTTTGTAGCGCGTGTTGCTGAAAGTAATTGGAATCGAGATTCAACGACTTCCGCAGCAGCGCGCGGCGCAGGCGAGCAGAGAGCGCAGGCCTGACGAGTGGGCCGTGTTCGTCAGTCAGGTTCTCATAGTCGCTGGCGTACAGACTCTTTATGTTGGCCGGCAGGTACTCTTTGTGCGCGCGGACAAATGTCTGGGAATAGGCGTTCTCTTGCGGAGAGACAACGCAGATCGTCGGTCGAGAATTTTTGTCCTTAGTCACGGGGGCTGTGCTCATTGCTTGATCTTGCGCCAGTGTTCGTAAGCCTGTTTTACGATCTCTCCAGACGCCACGGCACTCGCATACTCTCTTTCCACGGCTGCAAAGAGTGGCTCGCGAATGCTGGGCAGCTCTTCAATAAAGCGATCCAGAGATTGAATAAGAGCGTTTCCGGAAAGCGTTTCGATGTCCTGGACCCAACATCCTGCGCCAAGCCGCTCGAAAAGCTCCTGCATCTTAAACTCATAGGCAATCGGCAGCACCGGCTTGCCGACGCCCAAGGCAATGATAGCCATATGCATGCGCGTGGCAATTACGAAGTCGTAGGATTTGAGTACATGGGCCAAGTGCGCCGGTTGGTGAAAGCTCGCATCTACCGAAACTGATCGGCGAGTCGCTTCCGGCAAACCATCGACGATGGTTTGTGCAAGCCTGGAATCGTCGGTCCAGTATTCCGGCATGCCCTGGCACGTTGAGAGGTACGTGATCTCTGCGTTGTGCTTTTCGACGAGATATTTGCTCGACTCGCGCAACGCGTGGATGTATTGCTTCATGCCTTTGGCCGGTTCGACGGATTTGAAGTGCCGCCATTCTCTGACAGAGATAGCAACTCTCAACTTCTGCGGCGACGTCTCAACCGGCAACCTGGCTGCCTTGAGTGCCTCCAAATCGCTCAGCGCGAAGGCCGCATCGGCCGCGAGATGTATGTGTTGGTTGCTGACTCCGAGATCCTCGAGATTGCGAACCGATTGTTCATCGCGAACGAGTATCGCGATTGAGTCGGAAAAGATTGGGAGTAGCGCTTTGCGGTTTGAAGGATCGGAGAACGGACCCAACGACTGAGTGAAAAACACGAGCGGCTTTTCGAGATTTAGTGAGAGTTGATAATCGAAGATGCGCGCTGCCAGGGAGTAGTTTTCGACGAGGTAAGTGCCGCCGCTGCTCACGATCAAATCCGCAGTTTTGTATTCGAGCACGTCGCGTCGCTCTGTTTCGGTTAAGAAAATGTGCGGCAGAAGCGGAGCATTGTGCTTTATCGACCAGAGCCCGAGTTTGAAACGGATTTCGCTGAAGCGGCGAAGTAGATCTGAGCCTCGGTTGTCGGCTTCACGCGAAAGATATAACAGCTTTCGAAATTCCAGCTCGGGATAATAGCGGGAAGGTGCGTTACCGTGCTTATCGTATACGATAAATTGGATATCATTGCCGGCGAAGGCGGCACGAAGCACATCTATCATCGCGTAAAGGATCGCGGCGTCTCCGGCATTTAGAGTGACAATGTTGGTGATCAGGATCTTCACGCGTCAGGACGTAACGCCTGCGAGTATATCTCGCGACGCCTTTAGTTGTCGGCGATTAGCGGACGGAAAGTGTTTCTTGCAAAAGTTGTTCGTAGAAGATCGAAAAGAGCGAGTTCGAGGGGAGAAAAGAGTGGAATTGCCCTGACTCTGCTCGTAATCTTTTCGAACACAAAACGACAAAGAAGTTGCAAGACAGTTACAAATCCGCAAGAACTTTGACATGATTCGAAAAGGAGTGTTATCTTTTTCACGTCTTAGCGGAAAGCTGCAATTTATGGCAGCAGTTCATTTTAAGACGGGTGTTAGGGAGGGATAACACCTTCTAGTCCCACACAAGAGACGATTAGAACAGCTTCCATCGTTCTGATCCGTTAGAACAAAAAACAGTAGTAAGCAGCGAGATAGCCGACGGTTTTTCAGCATTCCCGTGCTGAAAAGCCACAGCTCTGGACCGTGGATTCGTGTTTATTCGACTGGCACAGGGTTGCGATTCCAGTCTGGAGGACTATTCATACCGGATTGCCATGTTTTCATATGACGAGAGGGCTATTTGATGGAAAGATTCTCTCAAGCGACATTGAGATATTTGAAAACCTTCGTTTTGTTGACACTTTGCAGCCTGGCGTTTTCGTCGGCAGCCACAGTGTTCGCACAAAGCGACATCGTACTTTATGCCTCGGAGGCGCCCGTAAGAGCCGGCAATTGGCGCGTCGAGCCTGACAGTTCAGCCGCCGGCGGTAATCGCATCCGGATTCCCGATGCCGGACAACCACGACTTGACCCAGCACTCGCAAATCCCGCTAATTATTTTGAACTAACCTTCAATGCGGAGAAGGGCATTCCATATCGCCTCTGGATGAGAGGCAAGGCCGATAGCAATTCTACGAATAACGACTCAGCGTGGGTTCAGTTTTCCGGAAGTGTCGACGCCGGGGGTTCACCGATTTTTCGCATTAGCACCAGTTCCGCAACCATGTTCAATGTGGAAGATTGTACTGGTTGCGGTTTGAGTCAATGGGGTTGGAACGACAACGCGTTCGGAGGGATGGGCCCTCTGATCTACTTTGCGAGTACCGGCTCCCAAACGATTCGCGTACAACTCAGAGAAGACGGGCTGGCAATCGACCAGATTCTGTTGTCGCCGGCAACTTACCTTTACTCCGGTCCCGGTTGGGGCAAAAACGATACAGTAATCCTGCAAAAGAATTCCGGCACAATCGCCAGCGCACCGAGTAACGTGGTGCTGTGGACGTCCGACGTGCCGATCAGCCAGATATTCGGAAGCTGGTGGCGTGTTTCAGATCCTTCGGCCGCCGGACAAATCGCACTGCAATATGCCGACTTTGGCGGTCCGAGACTAACAACTGCGCTCGCAACTCCGACTCATTACTTTGAAGTGCTGTTTAATGCCCAGGCGGGAGTTCCATATCGCTTATGGATGCGAGGCAAAGCGGCAGGGAATTCTACCAACAACGATTCCGTTTGGGTCCAATTCTCTTCGAGCCTCAACTCCAGCGGAGTCGCCGATTATCGTATCGGAACTACGAACGCAATCATGTACAACATGGAGGAGTGTACTGGCTGCGGCTTAAGCAACTGGGGCTGGAATGATACGGCCATTAATGGTCTTGGACCGTTGGTCTCCTTCGCGACGACAGGGCAACAAAAGATTCGCATCCAATTGAGAGAAGACGGTATCAACCTGGACCAAATCGTACTTTCGCCGCAAACGTATCTCATCACCTCGCCAGGCGCATTCAAGAACGATACGGTAATTCTTCCGCGCGAGGGCGGAGCGACGGCCACGTCGTCACCAACCCCATCACCAACTCCAGTACCAAATCAAGTTCCGCAAGTCAGCATCGGTGCAACACCAACCTCCGGGTACGCTCCGTTGAATGTCTCATTCAATTCGAGCGCGACCGATCCCGATGGTTCTATCGTTTCATATAGCTGGAACTTCGGGGACGGCCAGACTTCAACAGCGTCGAGTACGAGTCACGTATACCAATCTGCAGGCAGTTACACCGCACGGCTTACCGTAACTGACAATGCCGGCGCGTCGTCGAGCGCAGCGGTGACGATCAGTGTCTCCACTCCGCCAACGACGGCGACACGCTTCAAGGTGTTGCACTGGAACGTAGCCTACGGCCGAGGCACAGACAACATCGTCGATCTAAACCGGCAGGTAAGTTGGATAGCCAACCAGCAGCCGGATCTGATCTCGCTTAACGAAGTGCCGCCGGAGAACGTGCC
>DATIBJ010000135.1:0-11198 GCA_035457565.1 Pyrinomonadaceae bacterium
TGACATACGGTCAATTTCCGCAACGATCGCCGATCCAACGACAACCGCATCAGCATATCTTTGAACGTCCCTGACTTGTTGTGCTGTTGATATCCCAAAACCGACTGCCACTGGAAGCGTCGAGAAACGCCGCACGCGTCTGACTAGTCTCTCGGCTTCCTCACTCACCGTCGATCGCGCGCCAGTAACACCTGCGCGCGAGATCGCATAGATGAATCCGGTGGCACGCTGTGACACGAGTCGCAGTCGCTCGTCAGTGGATGTCGGGGCGACAAGAAAAATCATGTCGAGATCGTGCGCGCGCAAATCCTCGGCGAACGATTCTCCTTCTTCGGGTGTCAAATCAGTAACAAGCACTCCATCCACCCCAGCTTGTTTTGCCGACAGTGGTACACGATCAAGGCCAAACTGGAGCAAGGGATTGAAGTACGTGAACAAAATGATGGGGACGTTGGTTTTCAGGCGAACTTTAGCGACCAGATCGAACACTTCAGTGAGACCGAAGTTGTGTTTTAGAGCGCGTTCGGAGGCCCGCTGAATAACCGGGCCATCAGCCATGGGATCACTGAAAGGAATGCCGAGTTCAATTATAGTCGCACCGGCTCTATCGAGTTCCAGTATCAACTCGAGCGTCGTCTCTAGATCGGGATCGCCGGCTGTGATGAAAGGGATGAATCCTTTCTGGTCTTCATGAGCCAGTCGATTGAAAGCGTCGGTGATGCGTCCCACGCTACGACTCCAGGATCTCGCGAACGGTCATGACGTCTTTATCTCCACGACCCGAAAGGTTCACCACCAGGATTTGGTCAGGACTCATGGTGCTAGCGACCTTGAGTGCGTACGCCACCGCATGCGCAGATTCTAAAGCTGGAATGATCCCCTCGAGCCGCGCAAGAGTTTGAAACGCCTCGATTGCATCATCGTCGGAAACACTTGTGTATTCAACTCGGTGCGAGTCGTGCAGAAAAGCGTGCTCAGGTCCGATTGAAGGATAATCAAGACCTGCGGAAACAGAATGGGTCGGAGCGATCTGTCCGTTGTCATCCTGGAGGACGTAACTCATCGTGCCCTGGAGCACACCTGGTTTCCCACCTCCGGCTTGATTAAACCGCGCGGCATGCTGTCCCAGCGAATTACCTCTTCCGCCAGCTTCCACTCCACACATCTCGACTGATTCTTCAGACAGGAACGGATAAAACAATCCAATCGAGTTCGATCCGCCACCAACACACGCAATCAACAGGTCCGGTAGCCGCGCTTCGTGTTCGAGAATCTGCTCGCGCGTTTCATTTCCGATAACACTTTGAAAGTCGCGCACCATCAATGGATATGGATGAGGACCAAGCGCACTTCCGAGCAAGTAATAAGTGTCTGCTACGTTCGTTACCCAGTCACGCAACGCCTCATTAATCGCATCCTTTAGAGTACATGAGCCCGCGTTGACTTCCCGGACTTCAGCACCCAACAGCTCCATTCGAAAGACATTCAACGCCTGCCGTCGCATATCCGCCGCGCCCATGTACACGACGCATTGCAGATCGAATAATGCACACACGGTTGCAGTTGCAACGCCATGTTGGCCGGCGCCTGTCTCCGCTATCACGCGCTGCTTTCCCATGCGGCGCGCCAGCAGCACCTGGCCCAAGGTGTTATTGATCTTGTGTGCGCCCGTGTGAAGCAGATCTTCTCGTTTTAGATAGATGCGAGCGCCGCCTGCATGCTTGGTCAGGCGGGACGCGTAGAACAAAGGTGTGGGTCTGCCAGCGTAATTATGCAGAAGTTCTGAGAGCTCCGCCTGATACGAATGATCGTCCCTGGCAGCGAGATAGGCTCTCGTCAGTTCCTCGAGTGGCGCCATCAAAGTCTCAGGGACGAATCGGCCACCATATTTTCCCCAGTGACCAAGGGCGTCAGGTTGTGAGAAGGCGGAGGGCATTTTCTGTTCTAGGTACTTTGTGCTTTGTGCCTTGCGCTTCGTGCTTTGTGCTTGGTGTTTGCTCTTAGTGCTTGTGCTGATTGGTTCGTTGCATGTGTTTGTTTTTAGATTTTAGATTTGACATTTTTGAAATTGGAGATTTGAAATTTGAAATTTCAGATCGCAAACCTGCTCCTGCCGACTGCTCCTGCCGACTGCTCCCGCCGACTGCTCTTATCCACTCCTGCCCCTGATCAAACGCCCGGTAGCTTCTCCTGTAGCAACGGTGCTACCGAAACTCGATTTCTGCCTCCGTTCTTAGCGACATAGAGTGCGCCATCGCCTGCAGAATAAAGTCCGCGTTCCGAAGTTGCGCTGTCCGGACAAGCCGCAACCCCGATACTCACCGTTACAAAGCCGACACCATCTACCTGTCGGTGGCCAAGAACGTCGCGGAGTCGATCGGCAGCTGCGGCTGCTTTCTCTCCGTTAATCCCGGCAAGCAATAGGGCGAATTCCTCTCCGCCCATGCGCGCTGGCGTGTCGTTGTCCCGCGAGACTTCTGTCAGCGTCAGTGCAATCTGTCGGATCACTGCATCGCCAGCCGGATGTCCAAACTCATCGTTGATCTTTTTCAAATGATCGATGTCGATCAATAACAGAGCACAGGGCACTCCGTATCGACGCCACCTTTCAACCTCCCTATGTAACGCGACCCTGAAGCGACGACGATTGGCGAGCCCTGTCAAATGATCGCGATCAGCGTCGGCCCGCAAATCGTCGATTCGCTGTCGCAACGCAATGAGCTGCTGCGTGCGCTCTACCAACAATTGAGACTCAGATGGCAGTTGAAAATAATCGAATGCGCCTGACTGCAGCGCCTCTTCCCGTCGTTCGACCGTGGCGGGATCTTTTCCGGCGAGCACGAGCGGTATGCCGTCGTCTGAACTATTAAGCATTCGCGCCAGTTCTCGCACTCGCAACCCTCGCGCGTTGGGATTGGCTATCACCAGATGCGGTCTCGATCGCTGCAGCGAGACGAGGGCAGCAGTTCCGCTGGATACTCCGACAACTTCTATCTTTCGTCCAGCCAGAGTCTCAATAAGCGACGACAGATCGTCGTCGGTAATAAGCAGAACCCGGCCACGCGCGCGGGCGTCGCTCGATTCTTTCTTCTCGGCGCGAGCATTCATAGATGACAGGGAGAGGCCGATAAAATCAATTGGAGAGAATAAATCGTTCCAGTTTTGCGGGGCGATTAAGAGCATACTCTGGCTGACAGTGCGATAGTCAAGTTTGAACGGCCCTAACGTTCTCTAGAAAAGCTCTTACCAGTCGGTGATTCTTTTTGCCGGGCGTTGCCTCGAGCCCGCTACACGCATCGACGGCGTAAGGCCGAACTGACGTGATTGCCTCCCCTATGTTCGTCGGCGATAAACCGCCTGCAAGAAACAACTTTGGAACAAGCTTTCGGAACTCTGCTGCGACAGACCAGTCGACAATTCTCCCAGTACCTCCTCGCATCGAGTTATCTCCAGCGTCGACCATCACTGCTGAGACGTTGTAGTCATTCGCAGATCCACCGGACAGCTTCTTTTGCGAAAACACTTTGATGATGTACCAGCCATCGAGTGCCGCGCAGAACGACGGCGACTCGTCGCCATGGAGTTGCAGTGCATTAACACCCGCTGTTCGTGCAATGTCGAGAAGCGCGGCTGGATTCTCTTCGTTTACAAACACGCCAACGTTCATAACTCCAGGCGGCACGGAGTTGATTATTTCGCGCGCTGCAGCCGGCGAAATGTATCGCGGAGACGGTCGATAAAAATTGAAACCCAGCGCGTCGGCGCCGGCCTCTACCGCCACCAGTGCGTCCTCTAGATTTGTGATGCCGCAGATTTTTACCAGCGTCATGAACTATTTTTGATTAATGCGGCCAGGGCTTCCCCTGGAGACTCTGCGCGCATTAAAGATTCGCCGATGAGAAAGCCCCGGTAACCAATTTGCTGTAATCGCAACAGATCTCCCATTGTTTTTAGACCACTCTCGCTTATGAGCACGGCGTCCGCCGACGCGATATCGGCTAGCTTTAAAGAGGTCTCGAGTGAAACCTCGAATGTCCGCAAGTCGCGGTTGTTAACTCCAATGAGCTTTGCCCCGGACTGGTTGGCTCTTTTCATCTCCAATTTGTCGTGAACTTCGACCAGCGTGTCCAAACCGAGTTCGTCCTCGGCGATCTGTCGCAGCGAAGTTAATGTCGGATCGTCCAAAGCACTGACGATCAACAAAATCGCATCGGCGCCGGCACAAGCTGCTTCGTAGATTTGGTACTCGTCGAAGATAAAGTCCTTTCTCAGTATTGGTAGCCTGACGACATCTCTCACGGCACGAAGATCGTCTAGCGAACCATCGAAGTAATTCTCTTCAGTAAGAACTGAAATCGCTGCGGCGCCAGCCGATGCGTAGTCGCGAGCAATTTGTGTGGGATCAGCGCCGTTTCGAATCACGCCTTTGGAGGGCGAACGGCGTTTGAATTCTGCAATGATGTTGATTCGATCTGTCGAAGATAAGGCGCTGCGTAACCTGTAGTCCTTCGCCTTGCTCCTCAAGCGGAGCGCAGAATCCCGCATTGTCTGTAGAGCGACGGTTTGTTTAGCCGCCTCCACTTGTTGCTGCTTACGCGCGATTATTTCCGAGAGAATGTTCATTACGCATGCCTTGTGGTGAAACCCAGTCAGTACAACCTTGCGATAGTATTCAGTACCGTTCCGGTAGCGGATGCCAAGACTCAAGGTGCGCGAATCCTCCGCTCTCTGCTCTCGGCTTGAGTCTTGGCCATCCGCTACCGCGAACAAGGTGGTACTGACTATGCTGCCACGATGTTAGCCCTTCGTAGCGCTAATCAAGTCATCCAATTTCTGTTGCGCGGCACCCGTGTCAATGACCCTGTTTGCCAACTCCACGCCTTCTACCAGGTCACTGACGAAGTCACCCACGACCAATGCGGCAGCAGCCGTCATAACTATTAGTGAGCGCGCTTCGTCCTTACGTGACCCATCCAGAATGCTTCGAATTATTCTCGCATTAGCGTCAGGATCGCCCCCGCGCAGATGATTCAGTTCGGACGTTGGTAATCCGAAGTCTTTCGCGGCAATTTCAAACGACCGTACCGCACCATCTGCGGCCTCAGCAACAAATGTCTTTCCGGCAAGTGTGATCTCATCAAGACCGTCATCGCCATGGACGACCCACGCGCGCTCAGTGCCCAGAGCGGCGAGTGCGCTCGCCATTTTGTTGACCAGGTCTTTGCGCCAAACTCCGACAATCTGTCGCGGCGCGCCCGCAGGATTGCTGAGTGGTCCAAGCAAGTTGAAGGTCGTTTGTACTCCCAGCTGGCGCCGCACCGCTGCGACGCGCGCAGTCGCGCTGTGGTAGAGCGGCGCGAACATGAAGCACATTCCAATCTCGTGCAGAGCGTGTTCTGAGACTTCCGGCAAAGCAGACACGTTGACGCCCAGCGCGGTCAGGACATCGGCACTGCCTGACTTGCTACTGGCTGCTCGATTTCCGTGTTTCGCAACGGGCAATCCGGCAGCAGCAATCACGAATGCCGCGCCAGTTGAAATATTGAATGTCTTCGAGCGGCTTGATCCGGTGCCGGCCGTATCGATGAAGCGTGGATGATTGCATCGAACGCGTGTCGCGCGGGAACGCAACCCTTCGGCGAGACCGGTTAGCTCTTCGACTGTTTCACCTTTTGTAGACAGGGCGATAAGTGTGCCGGCAATCTGTGCATCGCTTGCCGACTCATCCAACAGAGCGCTCAAAAGCGAAGATGCTTCGTTGCGAGTTAGATCTTCGCGACGAATTAGACGAGAAAGAAACTGGTGAAGGTCGCTCATGTTAGCCGTGAGAGCAATCAGATTTTGTTCACAAGTGGTGTCCTAATTTGAATCTTCGCAGTCGCAATGACTAGCTCTCGTTTCGAACCAAATCAAAGCTTCAAGAAGTTGGAAAGAAGCCTTTTCCCTTCTGTCGTTAGAAGCGATTCAGGATGAAACTGCACACCTTCAACTTTCATTTCGCGATGACGCAAACCCATGATGATGTCGTCGTTCGTGAATGCCGATATTTCGAGACAGTCAGGTAGGGAGCGTTTTTCGACAATCAGCGAGTGATAGCGTCCGGCAGGAAAGTGGTCGGTGAGTCCCTGAAAGATCGTCTTGCCGTCGTGGCAAATCTCTGATGCCTTGCCGTGCATCAACACAGGTGCACGAACAACTCTTCCGCCAAACGCCTGACCGATTGCCTGGTGTCCCAAACAGACGCCCAGTATCGGAATTTTCCCGGCGAAGCGTTCGATCGCGCCCAATGAAATACCAGCATCGTCAGGTGTGCCTGGCCCAGGAGAAACGACGATCCGTTCGGGCCTCAGAGTGTTTTCAATCTCGTCGAGGGTGACTTGATCATTTCGACGCACCTCGATCTTCTCGCCCAGTTCACCCAGGTACTGAACGAGGTTGTAGGTGAATGAATCGTAGTTATCGATGACTAAAAGCATTGTGCTTGCGCTTTGTGCTTGGTCTTCGGACATTGGACGTTGGACGTTGGACTTACTTCAACAATTGCACAACCTTCGTCCGATTATTCTTGATGGCCCACGTCAATGCGGTCATTCCATCTTCGTCTTTCAGCGACTTCTCAGCGCCGGCTTTCAACAACTCCTTCACTGCATCGTCCTGGCCGTAAACCGCTGCCCACATCAGTGGGGTTCCGCCAACTTTGTTACGCGCGTTTACATTCGCACCTTTTGCTACTAACGCGCGTATCACGTCAACGTCTCCTTTCTGAGCCGCACCGTGCAGCGCTGTGTCGCCATCGTTGTCTTGCAAGTTGATTTCAGCTCCACGATCCAATAGTGACTTGATGATGTCGGGGCGATCACGCCATACATAACTCATCAGAGCAGTCACGCCGTTCTTTCCCCGCGCGTTTAGATCTAGCTGTGGCTCAGCGATTATTGCGTCAGCCACGTCGTCATATCGTGCCTCGATTGCATGAAACAACGCCGTCCGATTCGACTTATCTTTGATGTTTACGTCCACGTTCACCGCCGTTAACAAAAGCTTTACGACATCGAGATGGCCCTTCGCTGCGGCAGAAATTAGCGCTGTCCTACCGTCTGCGTCGTCTTGAACGTTCGGATTAAACTCTCCAGCTAGAAACGCGTCGAGTGCAGTCAGATCGCGCTGTGCCGCCGCTGCGAAAAACCCCTGCTTGTTGAATTCAAATCCGCGAAGCTTAAGGAACCGCTGCGCACTTTGGGAAGTCGGAGTTGCCGGCGGGCGCTCAGTGCAACCGGCAAACGCCAAGAGAACGAACACGAAAACGAGCCAGTTCTTCATAAACGAAGGCGCCTACTTTTTGCAGGGCACAACAACAGCTCGGTTGATGCGCACTGGTTTGTCGGGCTTTTCGCCGTCGGCCGGTGCACGATTGATCGCATCCGCCACTTCGATACCCTTCGTCACAGTTCCAAAAGCAGAGAACTTGCTGTCGAGGTGTGGCCCATCGCCGACAAGTATGAAGAAATGTGTTGTTGAGCTATTGGGTTCGTCGGTTCGCGCCATCGAGACGATTCCGCGCACATGCTTCACGATACCTGGCTCGTCAGGAACCTTGCGCGTCATGCGTCTCGCCAAATCTGCGTTCCACTTATCACTCGTGCTCAGGTTTCCTCCTTGAATGACAAAGTCTTTGACAGTGCGACTGAATGTTGTTGTATCGAACGCACCGGTCGCCGCGAGATTTAGAAAGTTTCTTACACTCTCAGGGGCAACCTCGGGCATCATCGCGATCTCGATCGCGCCTAGTTCTGTTTCCAACGTCACGCACTGACTCGCCATCCTTTCAACGGTCGCTCCATCAAACGGCTCAGGCGTGACTGTGGCTTCGGCGGGCCGTTGATTGCGCTTCTTTCCAGAATCAGCTGGATTTGGCTCGGTGGTTTGAGCGAGACCTGACGCGCTGACGATAAGAATGAAAGCTGCGACCAGTATTAAGTAAGAATGGTGGCTCATATCTTTTTGGTTAATCACCGTCTCATTCTCCCCAGGCTTCAGCTTGGGGAGAATGAGAGGGAGCTTTCTCACAATCCATTCTCGGCCATCTCGATTGCGCGGAACATTGCGCGCGCTTTGTTCACAGTCTCCGCATACTCGTGTTCCGGCACCGAGTCGGCGACAATACCAGCGCCTGCCTGTACACTCGCCTCGCCATTGCGCAAAACGATTGTTCGAATCGCGATACATGAGTCGAGATTGTCGGCGTAGTCCATGTACAAGACACACCCGGCGTACAAACCACGACGATGCGGTTCGAGCTCTCGAATTATTTGCATCGCACGAATCTTTGGTGCGCCGGTCACCGTCCCGGCTGGGAAACAAGATGCGAGCGCGTCGAATCGATCTAAACCATCACTCAAACGAGCGCGCAAGCTGGTAACCAGATGCTGCACGTGTGAATAACGCTCAATCGCCATCAACTCTTCAACCTTCACCGAACCAAAATCAGCGACGCGCCCGAGATCATTTCTACCTAGATCCACAAGCATCATGTGTTCGGCAACTTCTTTTTCGTCCGACTTCAAATCCTCTCCCAGCACCCAATCTTCCGTCTCAGTTGCACCCCGCTTTCGGGTGCCTGCTATCGGGCGATAATCAAGCCGCTGACCATGACACCGCACCAACATCTCCGGCGACGCGCCAACAATGGCTTCATCAGCAACCCGTAAGAAAAACATGTACGGCGAGGGGTTAATCGCCCGCAGCGCGCGGTAGATCTGAATTGGTTCGCCGTAAAAGGGACCTGAGAACCTTTGCGAAAGCACTACCTGATAGCAATCGCCGGCTGCGATATATTCCTTCACCCGTCGCACCGCGTCTTCGAATTCTCGCCGCGCCCAATTTGATTTCAAAGACCGGTGATCATGAAGTAACTTCGTACCAGTTGCCGGAGCTGACTTGAGCTCCGTTTTGAAAATGTCGTCTTCCATCCTTTTTGTGCGCGCGACTGCCTGATCGTAAAGCTCCCGCAAACGAGATTCGCTGCCGTTTGCTTCCTCTGTCAGCACAATACTGACGATCTCAATTCGTTGCTTCACATGATCGAACGCAATGATAGTTCGGAAAAACATCCAAACCGCATCCGTTGCGCCATCGTCTGCGAGCGTCTTGTCGTCTCGCAGCGCGGATTCGAACCACTGCGCGGCTTCGTAACCAACGTAACCCACAGCGCCACCGGCAAACGGTGCCAATCCTGGTCGACGAGCGAGTGAACGATTACAAAAATAATCGCGAACCCATTCGGTGGCGATTATCGGTAACACCTCTTCAGCATCGCCCCGCCTGACAATTGTTTGATTACCGCGACCACGAACGACGATCTCCGGAGCGACGCCGAGAAAAGAGTAACGAGCGATACGTTCCCCGCCTTCCACTGACTCCAAAAGAAATGCGTCGGAGGGTGCCGCGCAAATCTTCAGGAACACGCTCAGAGGCGTATGCAGATCAGCAAGTACCGAACGCACGACCGGAACAACGTTTCCGTTTCGCGCTTCGCGCACAAATTGTTCGAATGATGCTGGCTGGAGATCGAGCATACGCCGCGCCTAAAAGATCTTGTTTGACGCTAGCCATTGACCGCCATCGACAACGAGTATGGTTCCGTTAATGAACGACGCCGCGTTGGAACAGAGAAACAGCGCCGCCTTCTCTATGTCGGCGATTCTGCCAAAACGTCCGAGCGGAATGTTCTTGCGCAGACGTTCTTTAATTTGTTCAGGGACCAGGCGCCGCATTCCTTCGGTGTCTTCGATTGGTCCAGGAGCGATGCCATTCACGCGGATGCCATGACGTCCCCACTCAACGGCGAGATTTCGCGTCAGTGCATCCACGCCTGCTTTTGCGGCAGACACATGCAACTGCATCGGCGTACCGAGGTAATGGAGGGTTGCACTTATATTTAGAATCTGACCGCGGTGTTCCTTCAACTGCGCGAACGCGCCGCGACAAACGTTGAATGTTCCCTTCAGGTCGATATCAACGACGGTGCCAAAGCCATTCGGCGACAACTGTTCCGCGCTGCAGAGAAAGTTTCCGGCGGCGCCGTTAATAACGATGTCGACTTTTCCAAACTGTTCGATCGTCGTTGCGATTGCTTGTTCAACTTCCTCGGGGGATCGAACATCAGCGACTACCGGGATTGCTCGGCCACCGTTACCGTTGATCGCCTGAGCGGCGGGTTCGAGGTGTTCCAACTTCCGACTGACTAGTGCGACCGCGGCTCCAGCCTCAGCCAATGCTCTGGCTATTCCGCCGGTTATTCCAGTTCCGCCACCAGTGACGAAGGCCACGTGGTCCTTCAAAAAGTCGCTAACAAACACTGTTTCGCTCATAGTTATCCATTATTAACGGCAAGTCGGAGAGCATCCTCAAGGGAGAACCTTTTTTCGTAAAGTGCCTTGCCAACGATAACACTATCGAGCAAGGATTCGTTGGCCTCTAACAATGATCTGATGTCATCGAGTGATGATATACCGCCGGAAGCCGTAACTCTCAGCTGAGCTGCGCGTGCGACTGCTATGGTCTGTTCGATATTCGGGCCCGTCAGCATCCCGTCGCGAGCCGTATCAGTGTAGATGATTCGAGCAACGCCCGCCGCGGCCGCTCGCTTTGCAAGATCAGTTGCTGTCATGTCAGTCGTCGTTTCCCAGCCACGCACCAACACGTGACCATCGCGCGCATCGATCCCAACACAAACCTTTGGGCCGAATTCTTCAGCCAGCTCTTCAAGTATTTCAGTCGATTCCACTGCGATTGTGCCCAACACGATGCGGCTCACACCGGCATCAATCAACCGTCGAATGTCTTCCCTCTTTCGGACGCCGCCGCCGAATTGAACGGGAACGTCAACAGTTCGCAGGATCCTTAGAAGAGCATTTGTGTTGCGCGTGTTCTCATCACCAAAGGCAGCATCGAGATCAACAACGTGCAGCATTCTCGCACCGGCGTCTGCGAAGTGTTGAGCAACTGTTGTGGGATCTTCCTCATAAATCTTTACCGCGGCCCTGCGACCCTGCGATAAACGGACGCAGTGACCGCTCTTCAGATCGATGGCTGGAATGATGAGCATGCTAACGTAACGTAGTGGCATGAAGTCAGTACCACCTCGCGGTAGCGGGTGGGTGCGAAGCCATTCCCCTCAGCGCTCGGACCAAACTTCG
>DATIBJ010000136.1:0-85207 GCA_035457565.1 Pyrinomonadaceae bacterium
ACAAGACATTCGCCTAACTAAGACCTTCAGTTTCAGTGAAAACCTGAAGCTCGATCTTATCGGCGAAGTGTTCAATTTATTCAATATAGCTAACCTTACCTACCCATCGGCAATCACTCTCGCAGAGGAGGGTGAATCGGCGAACGTAATTAGGAACGTAATCCATGGACCAACCGCGCGCACTACAAGCGTGTTTGGTACCGGCGGGCCAAGAGCGTTCCAATTCGCGGCCAAGTTCCGCTTCTAGGCGAAACCCTTTAGGGTTTGCCATTTTCAAAGGGTGGGGCCCAGAATATCGGGCTCCACTTTTTCTATTAAGCCGTTCTTGAATTGACAATGGGAGGAGGTAGACGTGAATTCGCGAAGCATCGTGCTAACCCGAGTTCTTTTCGTTCTCTTTTTGGGGACCAGCATGAACACCTTAGCGCAGCAGGGTCATACGCTACGGGGCAAGGTGCGCAATGCCGGTGGAGCCAATATCTCCAACGCCACGGTCATTCTTGAAAAGAATGGGGCCATGGTGGATCAGACGGTTACTAATAATGAGGGTGATTTCTTGTTTTATGGGCTTACTGATACCAGTTACGAAGTGGTAGTTAGCCTGCCTCAATACAATCCCGTTCGTGAAACCGTGCTGTTTGTCAGGTCTGTTGGCCCAAACGATCCAGGTGAGTCACGAACTGTTGAAATCACCCTTACTCGCAAAGAAGGAATCAGGCCACCCCGTGCCGGCCTCAACTTTGTGCAGGAAGTACCCAAAGCAGCGCGAGATGCTTTTGAGTCGGGCTCAAGATTCGCGCGCGAAAGACGGAGGGATGAAGCGATTGCAGCATTCGAAAATGCGATCAGAATCTTCCCTGACTATTATGATGCGCGACTAGTTCTCGCAAACGAGTTGGCTGCTGAAGGCAGGTACGGCGACGCGATCACCCATCTCGATAGAGCGCGGAGCGTCAATAGCAAGGATGATAGAGTTTATGATCTCTTCGCCCGCATCTTGATGCAGCAAGGAAAATACGCTGTCGCTGCGCGCATCTATGGCGAGGCCGCACGACTCAATCCCACCGAGCCGCAGTATCTAGTCACTCAAGGCACAGCTTTCATAGAGCAAGCTTCGCTTATTGATCCCTCAAAATCGCAAGCTGCCGCGGACGAACGTCAATACGCTCTCGACGAAGCGGAGAAAGCGCTTAAGCTAGCGCAACAACGAGGACCGGCGAAGGCTGCCGAGATTCATCGTCAACTGGCGCGTCTGTATGAAAGAAAAGGCGACCGACCCCGCGCCGCTTCTGAACTGGAACAGTACTTAAAGGCCAACCCCGGTGATCCAAACGCCGCTGCAATTCGCGACGCAATCAAGAAGTTGCGCGCTTCGCGAACTGAACCCTGAAGATTGATCAAGGTCTGGTCCATTGGATCTCGGGACTCCCGGCCGGGAAGGGCGATGGTTTCGGAATTTCTGGATATCGGCTGATTTTTTGGATGAATCTCGGGCCTACGAACGGGCAGTTTACGCGGGGAATAACCGAAAAGCCCAAGTAAAGCCTGTGGGCATGGCATTTGCGAAGTTATAAGCCAAAGTTGCCGGCACCATTAGGTTGGTGCGGCTCCCAACAAGGAAAAGGACAGCGTCCTTAGAACTCAAACGGGTACAAACCTGACGGTTAACGAAATCAGGGTCTGCGTTTTCCCATCTCTGAAGCGCTTCAGCGACGCTGAGATAAAGAAAGGAATCTTAAAATATGAGAAGGAACGAAAATTGGTTTAGCGACGCATTTGCGAGGCTGTTTTTGGTCCTCGCCGTCGTTTTCATCTCGATTGGCAGCGCAGCCGCCCAGGCAGGATCCACTGGCGCCATCTCGGGAACTGTTAAAGACGAAAAAGGTGCGGCTGTAGCGGGAGCCACAATCGATGTCATAAATGCGACCACTGAAGTTACCGAGCGATCTACTACCAGCGATAGCAATGGCAACTTCAACGTCACACAATTGCCTCCCGGAATCTACAAACTTGTAGTTACGGCCACCGGCTTCTCTAAGACTGAATTACCGGATGTCAAAGTGAATGTTACTGAAACTACGACCGTGAGTGTGCCTGTTAAGGTGGGTCAGATAAGTGAATCAGTGACAGTTACAGGAGCTGCGAGTCAAATCCAGCTAAATTCCGCGACTACCGGACAGACTCTACAGTCCACTACTATCAATAACCTGCCCTTAGCGACGCGCAACTTCTTGACGCTGCTAACGCTCTCCACAGGCGCAAACACTGAGATGTTTCAGTCGGACGCGCTCGGCCGCGGAGCTGTTACGATCAATGTCAATGGTCAACGCCCAGTTAATAATAACTACCAACTCGAGGGCATCAACGCGAACGATATCAATCTCCCCATTCTCGACAACGTACCACTTCCCAATCCATCAACTGTGCAAGAGTTTAAGACTCAGACTTCGCTCTACGACGCCTCGCAGGGGCGCAACGGCGGCGGCAACATCCAAGTCGCTCTGAAATCGGGCAGCAATGAGTTTCACGGCGATACGTTCTTCTTTTTGCGAAACGACAAACTGAATGCCAACGACTTCTTCCGCAACAAGGATGGGCAGGAACGTCCGAGATACCGGCAAGGCGTCTATGGAGCATCGATCGGTGGTCCAATTTACCTGCCGCATTTTGGTGAGGGTGGTCCTGTTCTGCACAGCGGAGAGAATCGTCACTTCTTCTTCTTCAATTATCAGGGCACGCATGCAGCTTCGGGTACCGCGGCCGGAACAAACTTCGCGACTAATATTCCGGTGTTACCCACTAATCGCTCCGAGGCCAACCTGATTGCGACGTTCTTTCCAGGAGGCCTACCTGCGGGATTCACAGGGCTTAATCCGGTTGCCCTTGCCTATCTTAATTTGCCGGGAGACAAGTGTCCGGGCTTCGGCGGGAACTTTTGCATACCGACGTTATCGCCAAGACCGGGTCATGGCGCTGCGGGATTCAACGGTCCCCTCGACAGCAGTGGGAATCCTACGCTTAGCCTTGCAAGTATAAATAGGGCCGCTCTAGGCACTTTCAAAGACAACCAATTTACGATTACCACCGACCACCAGTTAACTACCAACAACAAGCTCATCTTCCGGTACTTCCAGTCGACCAACGAAACATTTCGTCCTTTCGGCGCTGGCGGAACCCTTCGCTATGCGCAGTTCGCGCCGGGCAGGAATAAGTTTGTTAAGCTTGGTCTAACGAGTGTTCTCTCCCCGCGCATCGTTAATGACTTCAAAGCTGGATTCAATCGCTTCTTCTTCTCCATTGCACCCAATGAAACTATTTCTTTAAGTGACATTGGAGCAACGCGTGGCAATTCGGCTGAATTTCCGGCAGCATACCAGGCTATTGTCACTGGATCGTTTTCAATTGGAGCTGGTGTCAACGACGATCGAGGTGGCACCTTTAATACATTCGTTCTCGGAGACGACCTGTCGTGGAGTAAAGGAAGCCATCAGTTCCGTTTCGGATTCGAGGGCAGTTACTACGAATTGAATCGTTATAACAACTTCGCGACGCGCGGTTCCGTAACGTTTGGCAATGCGACCGGTTTGGTCGGCTTCCAGAATTTCCTTCTGGGCCGGGTAACCACTACTCAAGGTAGAGCGGGCTTCTCGACGTTCTACTTCCGCGCGCTCGACCACTCTTACTATGTACAGGATGATTGGAAGTTTAACTCGCGGCTAACTCTGAATATGGGCTTTCGACTTGAAGGTCTGAGCATAGCTCATGAGAAATTTAACTTCCTTTCGAACTTCCAGGGTCTCGGCGATGGGGCACCACCGCCATTGGCGATCATTAACCCCGCAGAAACTCCAGTCGTTGGTGATCCCGGAGTGAGCCGCTGCACGATGTTGGATTGCTTCAAGTTTTATCCGGCACCGCGTTTTGGCTTTGCCTATGACCTCTTCGGCGACCAGACAACAGTTGTCCGTGGAGGCTATGGCGTCTACTTCCAGAGAGTATCTAATCAATCTCTATTGCAGACCTCTGGTGGCTCACCGTTCTCCGAGGACTTCAGTGCAGCACCATTCTCGGTCACACCGCAGAACCCGTTTCCGGGCCAGCGACCAAACTCGGACTTTCCGCTTCCCACTGTTGCGAGAGTCCCACGGCTCACAGCATTCCTTGCGAATGGAACTCCCGTTTTCGATAGTCCAAGTGGCGCACCGCTTGGTGGATTCCGTTTCTTCCCAGAGCGTGACTTCGTCGCTCCTTACGCACAGCAGTGGAACCTGACCGTTCAACGCCAGCTTCCCTGGAGGTTGGTTGCTGAAGTCGGCTACGTAGGCACCAACGGCAAGAGACTGATTGGAACAGGTGCTCCAGTCAATCCGGGCCAAATCTGCACCGTTGCTTCGCCTTGTGTGATTCCTGCTTCTCTAGCGTCAGATGTGTCAGCCTCGGATATTCCAGCCGGCACACCTGGAATTACCAGAAACAGCGATGGCAGCATTTCAATCACTCGGAGCTACGCCGCGAACATCAACGCCCGTGTTCCCTCACAATACCTCGGTTTGGCTACGAGCCGGTTGTTTGCACAGACGCAAAACGGGTTCTCCGAATACCACTCGTTGCAAGCGTCGTTGACGCGCCAATTTGCTGATGGGATTTATATCCAATCGGCTTACACGTTCGGCAAGTCAATTGACAACGGTTCGGGTTCGAGCTTCGGGGATGAGCTGAACGGTCTGCTGGACATCGGAGATCTTTTAAACGCCGCGTCCAACAAGGGTCTTTCAGACTTTGATAGAACACACCGGTTTGTCATCAGCTACAACTACGAGTTTCCGTTTGCCAAGTGGCTTAGCAGTTGGCCGCGTAAGCTCGTGGATGGTTGGTCGGTTAACGGTGTAAGCACATTCCAGTCTGGTACTCCGTATCTGATTGCTGACTTCGGTGCCTTCACCTTGCAAGATACCGACTTTATCAACGGCAGCCGAGCCACCATCGGTTCCGGTACGATCTTGACCAGCGGCGGGACGCGAGAGCGACTCGATAACTACGTCAATCTGGACGCTTTCATCTCCGGAGGACGATGCGTTAACGATCAGAACGTCGTTGTTAGCTGCTCAGATGCATCCAGCACTGGGTTCTCGGCACTCGGCAATATCGGCAGGAATGTTTTCCGAGGACCATTCCAGACTAATCACGATTTATCGATCGTGAAGAGGACAAACCTCACTGAAACGGTGAACATTGAGTTTAGAGCTGAGGCTTTCAACTTCTTGAATCATGCCGCGTTCCAAAGTCCGCAGGCTGCCGGCGGCTCCTTTGGAAACTATGGCATTGTGGATGTCAGCACTGGCGACTCTTCAATCCTGGCCACTGCCAACCGTCCACGTACAATTCAGTTTGGGTTGAAGCTAAACTTCTAGCCCGGTGATAAACTTAGCTGGAAGGCACGATCACAAATCGTGCCTTCCAGATTTGTTTTTAAGCCCTGGATCTGAGAGTCTCCCTGGAAATCTTCGTATCGTTCTTAGGGAAGAGAGTTCGAAAGTGTCCCAGTTATTAATAGTTCGGACCGTCTCATCAATTCTTCTCGCCGTCTTTTTTGCAACAACAACCTCAGCGCAACGCGACTACGATCCGCTGTCTTCTTCCAGCTCGTCTTTCGAGGTCTCAGGTGAAGTGCGCACGGCGAATAACAGAACAGTAGATAACGTGTTGGTGCGCCTTGAGACAGTAAGCGGAGTACTCGTTGATCAAACCACTACTGACGGCATGGGGAAATTTCGCTTTACCAGGCTACGTTCGGGACAGTACAGACTCTTAGCGAACTCGCCTGGTCGAGGCACCCAGACTCAAGCAGTGGATATCGCACGTTCAAGCCCGCGAGTCTATGTGGTGCTGCAGTTGGTCCAAGAACCTCCAGTTTTTCGGTCGGGCGAATCTATTGGAGTGATTGATGCGCGCATACCAAGCGATGCTAGGGCAGCCTTCGAGAAAGGACGTGCGGCTCTGGCTGAGAAAAAGAGTGACCTGGCAGCGTCGCACTTTGAGAAAGCGACGACGATTTTTCCGGATTACTATGATGCGCACATGTCGTTGGGCCAGCTGTACATGGATGTCAACCGATGGGAAAAAGCGGAATACAGCTTCCGTCAAGCGGTGAGGATCAATCCGACGGCTGTCGTGGCAATCGTCTCTCTGGGTGAGGTCTATAGAAGAGAGAAGAAGTACGGCGAAGGCCAGAAGATTCTCGAAGAAGCGTTAAAGCTCGACAACAATTCCTGGCAAATCAATTTCACACTAGCACGGATCCACTGGGAGCAAAAAGATATTGCAACCGCAGGCCGCTATGTTGCTCGCTCCCTCGAATTGGACCCAAACGTGGCTGAGGCTCATTTGCTTGCCGGAAACATTTTCATTCGTGCCGGCATGCCTGGTAATGCGCTGGTCGAGTATCAAGAATATCTGCGTCTTGCTCCCAATGGTGAGTTTGCCTCGCAAATACAAGCGTTAGTCGATAAACTTAAAAAGTCTCTTCCCGCAAAATAAAGTCACCTATTCTTTCATTGGATGGCGAGGGCATATGCGGATTACAAAGACGCTCATTCTGTCTATCGCACTGGCGCTTTCTCTCTCACCAGTTCTGACTGTTTCAACAAGCCACGCCCAGCAAAAACCCGATCAAAAAGACGACGTGATCAGGATCCGCACCGATTTGGTGCAAACAGACGTCACCGTACTCGACAAGCAAGGCCGTTTCGTCGAGGGGCTTCGGCCTGAACAGTTCGAGTTGTTCGTAGACGGGAAACTCCAGACGATCTCTTTCTTCGAACAAGTTACTGCCGGCAGTCGCAGAGAAGCCGCGATAATCGCAGGCCGCACTGAGCGCGGTCTTAACGCAAAAGACACCACGTTGTCAGCCAGTAACGAGGGGCGGACCGTTTTCTTCTTCATCGATGACTTGCACTTGACAACTGGTAGCTTGGTGCGCACGCGAGAAGCGTTGCAGCGCTTCGTTACCAATATGGGAAGCGCTGACTTGGTTGCGATCGCTACCGCCAGTGGCCAGTTGGGATTTCTTCAGCAACTAACAAATGACAAGACGGTGTTGGGTCTTGCAATCGAGCGAATCAAGCCGCGGGGTCGTGACTTGGCTGATATGGGATCTCCGCCCATGACCGAGTATCAGGCTTACGCAATCGAACAGAACCAAACAGATGTCAAGGAACTCTTTATAGAACTGACATGTCCGACCCTGGGGGTCAAACCTCAGGAGTGCACTGGGGCAGGAATGACGAATTATGCAGTGCTTGACGAAGGTTACACGCGCGCTGGCCGCAGCTCAGGTAGTGGAAACCGTAGCACGAGTCCCAGCGCAACCGCGGCGAATTCGGCGCGATGGAGGGCGGAGCAAATTGTAAAGAACCGTGCGCGAGGAATTACCCGGGAGGCAGCGCAAATAATTCGAGTGACGCTTGCATCTCTGGAGAGCCTCATTCGTCGAGCAGCAGTTTTGCCTGAACGTAAATTGATTGTTTTTGTTTCTGACGGGTTTTTCATCAATTTTGTATCTTCAACACAAGTTTACGACTTGCACCGTATAACGGACGCAGCTACCCGCTCTGGAACAGTTGTTTATACGGTTGAGGCAGGCGGTCTCACTTCGGGACTGACCGATGCAACCAAGCCGGGGTTGTTTGACCAGTCCGGCCGACTGGCCCGAATCAATCTTGGTGAGATTACGGCTGCGCAACAGCCGCTATTCAATCTGGCTGCCGAGACCGGGGGAGAGGCGTGGATCAACTCAAACAACCTGGACGGAGGCATTACCAAGGCAATTACCGAAACCTCATCCTATTATCTTCTCGCCTGGCGTCCTGAAACTGCCGAGATAGCGAAAGATCAGTTTCGTCGTATTGAGGTAAAGGTCAAGGACCGTCCGGATTTAACTGTCCGCACGCGCAGCGGCTTCTTCGCCGAAGATCCGATCGCCCTCAACGCTCGGGATGCTACAGCGGGACTGTCAGTAGACGACCAATTGATGAACGCGGTTCGCGCCAGCTATCCGAGTCGCGGTATCCCCGTAATTCTCTCACTCGGATACCTCGATAAACCTGACGACGGTCTTACGTTGGCAGCCTCTGTTCAAATCGAGCGACAAGTTGGGAAGAGCCAGGATGGAACAGGAATCGGTGGAGTCGATTTGGATCTTATAGGTGTCGTCAGTGATGACGGTGGCAGCATCGTCACTAGTCAGAAACAGAAGGTGACCATTCCTGCGGATCAGACTGCCAATGCGCAGTCTATGGTGGTTACGTTCCAGTTTCCAAAACTCGCGCCGGGACTTCGTCAAGTCCGGATCGCCGCGCGCGATAGTGGATCTGGCCGCATTGGAAGCGCATCGCAATGGATCGAAATTCCAAAACTAGATCAAGGTAATCTTTCACTGAGTAGTATTTTCCTTACCGAAGGCGCGGCTAATGATTCATCGCGAAAGCCCACGATAAAACCGGATGCACGTTTCACCAGGACAGCTAAGTTACGATTTCAGACCTATGTTTACAATGCAACGATCTCCGCTGCGACTGTGAATCTCACTATGCAATTAGACCTTAAGCTTGATGGTAAGACACTGATTCAGACGCCAGCAATTCGCGTGACAACGGACGACGTAAAGGATCTTGCCCGTATTCCCGTGAAGGGTGAGTTCCCCTTGCAGGACTTCGCGGCAGGACAGTACGAATTGAATCTCATGATTACAGATCAGTCTGCAAAGAAGAATGCCTCACAGCGAGTTAAGTTCAGAATCGAATGAGTTGAGATTAATGCCTAACGCGGCCGGCGCTGTGCGAACCCGAGAGGAGACTATGAAACTACGGAACAAGACGAAGCAATAATCTAACGTCTTTTCAAACTCAGCAGATGTCCTAACTTCTCTTTCTTTGTCCTTAAGTACTTCGCGGCCTTCTCCGACGAATCAACTTCGATCGAAACCCTTTCCACGATCTTCAGTCCTGCATCTTCCAAGGCCTGAAGCTTTAGCGGATTGTTTGATATCACTTTGACTTTACAAAGGCCGAGATCGAAAAGAATTTCAGCGCATTGCCGATACTCACGGAGATCAACTGCAAGACCCAGCCGCACATTAGCCTCTACCGTATCAGCGCCTTGATCCTGCAGCGCGTAGGCTCTGATCTTATTGAGAATTCCAATTCCGCGGCCCTCTTGTTGTTGATACACGACCGCACCGCGACCTTCTTGCTGAATCATCTGCAAAGTGCGGTGAAGTTGCTCACCGCAGTCGCATTTCGTCGAGCCGAACACATCACCGGTCAAGCATTGCGAATGGATGCGGACGAGCGTAGGAATGTCCTGGCGCATATCTCCTTTGAAAAGCACGATGAACTCTTCCGTACTGATCAGCGAGCGATAACCAGCGATCTGGAAATCGCCCCACTCAGTGGGTAGAAAGGCGACTGCGACTCGCTCAACAGTTAAGTTCTCTTTAACTGATTCGCAACAAGTGCCGGCAGTCTTGTTCTCCATCGCAGGTCTCCACGCGCTCACTATGATAACCTCACTTGGCTAGTGATTTAGTCGCAATTATAGGGGGAGGCTTGAACCGTAACAAGCGAGGGCATCGCGCGGCAATCTGGTCTGTCTTCCCGCCGAGCCCTCATTTTCTTGCTGGGCCGGAAAGCGGAGGATAAGATAACGCCCACCGTTACGGTCTTCCGCCTCCAGAATTAGAGGCGCCGGTTATAGGTAAACGACAGCCCCGACCGGGTCGCTATGGCGAAATATATTGACGAAGAGCCCACGCTAACGACTCAGGTTCGTGAGTCGCCGACTAACGCGTTCGCTGGTCTTGAACGAAGGCCCGTTCTCGTGTCCTTGCGCGGCGAGTTGATTGCCACGCCAATCCCACTGGAGCGCGACAGAGTAATAATAGGACGGGCACTCGAAGCCGATATTCGTCTAAATGACTTCAAAGCCTCACGTGTTCACGCAGAAATTGTCGGAGTCGTAAACAATGGGACCGGCAAGCCTGAATTCAGAATCACAGATCTTGGTTCTACCAACGGCACGTTTGTAAATGGGCAACGCATCTCGGAAACATCGCTCAATAACGGCGACAAGATCCTAATCGGCGACTATCTCTTCCGTTTCGATTTGCTTGACGAGATCGATCGCGAATTTCAGCAGCACATTCACCGATTGTTGGCCCATGACGATTTGACCGGGCTCTTGACGAGCAAATCGTTCTTTACTGAATTGCGACGAGAAGCTGCCCGCTCGGAAACTGAGAGCCGGCCCTTCTGCGTGCTAATGATGGACCTTGATCACTTCAAGTTAGTAAACGACACTTACGGTCATCTAACAGGTAATCAAGTGCTCGAGGAATTGGGAGGCATAATCAGGTCGGCGCTTCGTTCCGGCGACGTCGCCGCTCGCTTTGGCGGCGAGGAGTTTGCCGCTTTCCTGCTCGATGCTGGATATGCGCAAGCGATAGTTGCGGCTGAACGTGTCCGTCGCGATGTGGAAAAGCATCAGTTCACTGCGGTTCACCCAGGGACCGGCGTACCTGGCGAACGGTTTCATATCACGATGAGCATCGGCGTTGCGGCGTGTCCTGACGACGGTAAAGATCCTATTCAACTGGTGGAACTCGCTGATTCGGCTCTTTATCGGGCAAAGAGCAATGGTCGAAACCAAACCTCAGCCTATCAACCATCCCTGGTAGTTAGCGAAATGCCTCTACCGCCTCGTCGCACCAGCTGAACGAGGGCAGATTATGCAACCTCTAAGCGGCATAGGCGTGTCAGTTGGGGGCGCGATTTGCGATCATTCGATTGCGCCGTGTATTCTCCTTTGGAAACCTGCCCGTCAATCCGCTTTGACCGGCCGAGGACTTCCGTAGTGACTAATAATCTCAACCTAGCGTCCAGGCCCTTTACTAATCGCCTTTTCCCTTGGCTGTTGACCGTCATCGTGTTGTTTATCTCGCTAATAGGGCTTTTGATCGTCGTCCATTTCACACTACAGGCCAACCGGCAATCCGAGGACATTCGAGTAGACATTAATAACCTGCGAAATCAGGAAAAGGGTCTACTGGAGGAAGCCAAGAAGGTCCAAGAGGGGATGACTCGTGAGCAACTCCAAGCGCTCGAGGCTGCTCACCAATTGGTCGATCGAAAGGGATTCTCCTGGTCGCGGCTCTTAGCCGACCTCGAGGCCGCTCTACCCGGCAACGTTAGAGTGTCGCGAATAGCCGTACGCGACGTTGCCATGCAGGGCGATCAAACGGTCGCCGACTTAGAGTTGACGGTATTCGCCAAGAGCGCAAATGTAATCACAGCGATGATCGCTGACATGGATAGGGCTGGCATCTTTCAAGCTGACCTGCGTGCCCAGAATCTTCAGAAGGGGCGTGGTGAAAGCGGCACTGAGTATGATCTCGCAGTTATCTACAGACCTCGCGCAGGATACGCAAGTGAGAATGTGGCTGCGGTGCAAGAGAGCGAACGTACGAAGGAGGAGTCGAAATGAGTACCGAAGAGACCCAACCGATGCCTCCGCTAACGCCACCTGTGAAAACGACTGTTTCTACTCGAATGAGCGCATATCTTTCCGCCCGACGCAACAGCATGTTTGGCGTTGCTGAGATAATGGCGTTGGGCGTGAGTTGCTTGATTTTCGTTCTGGTGCTCTTCAGTTACTTGTATTTCCTGATACCTGCTCGCTCGCAAACTGCTTCGCTGACTGCCGAACGTACGCAGTTACAAACGAACCTGATTAAGTCTCGGCAGATTCTGACCAACGACAACACCACTCAAGAGACTGTTCGACGAATCATTGACAGCTTGAATAACTTTGAAACCGTCAGCCTTCAGCGTCAGGAAGAAGGGCGAATGGAGTTGTACGATCAACTTAATCAGTTGATGGTGAAGAACAGTCTGCGGAATACCTCGGGTCCAACTTACACACCCCTCGATCCATCAGGCTCGAAGACAACGCCAGGTAAATCGACGAATACTAAATATCAGACCGCATATCCAGGCATTGCCGTGGCGGTGACAGTCGAGGGGCCGTATCAGAACCTGCGACAATTCATTAAAGACATTGAACGTAGCAAACAATTTGTAATCATTTATGAGATTGAGCTGCAACGCGCACAGAATGATTCGTCTCAGGTTGCTGCGACCGAAAGTGGTTCGGGAACTCGTGGTTCGCTCGTGAGTTTGCAGTTAAGCATGGCCACGTATTTCCAGCGAGTAGAAACTTCAGCGCTCACCAGTCAGGAACAGTGATATGGAATTAGCTGATTTTAGTAAACCCGGCGAAAAGAAGAAGTTGATCTGGGCGGGCGGCCTGGGCATCGTCGCGATACTGTTTCTATGGTGGACGTTCTTCGGTTTCGGATCGAGCTCAAAAACTACGACTCCGCGTCCAACCACGCCGCAGACGTCGCAGAGCCCGCGTACACGCGGGGGTAATCAACCGCCGGCTCAGGGCGACATCTCGACCGAGCTGGGTCAGCTGGTTAATACGCTCCAAGAGGTCCATGTTTTGCCAGCAAGCACCAACGTTCCTGAGGCGAGACGCAACATCTTTGCTTTCTACGAACCGCCGGTTATAGCCAAGGTTGCGGAAACGCCAACTCCTACGCCTACCCCAACACCGCCGCTGCTCCTTGCCTCTGTCTCTCCTTCGAATGTCTATGCTGGGACGGCGCAGTTCCCCCTCGAAGTGACGGGCGACAAGTTTACTCCGGATGCCCGGATCTACGTCGATGGTCGGGAATTGGAAACCCAATATCGGAGCGCGCAGCAGTTATCCGCGACGGTTCCTGCATCAGTTATCTCGAGTCCAGGAAATCGTGCGATTGCAGTCAGGTCTCCAGATGGTCGCCTCTACTCCAACTCGTTAAATGTGAATGTTGCTCAGCCACCCGCTCCCAATTACACCTACATCGGCTTGATAAGTACAAAAACTCACGTCGATATCGCTCTGTTGCAGGACTTGAACACGAAGGCAGTCGTCAATGGTCAGCGTGGCGAGATGTTTGGCGGACGGTTCCGTCTTACGAGCATCGGCGATAAAGAGATTGTGTTCACTGACACTAATCTGAAGATCACACACAAGATCAAAATGACTGAAGGTGAGAAGGGAATTGGCTCGCCTCTGTACCGTCCAACACCGCGAGTTGATGCCGAAGATGACGAACCGCACGACTAAGCGACACCACAAGATATTAGGGTCGGCGTTTTCGTCGTCACGCGCCGCCGAACCTGCCAATCTCGTGCGCGAGCGGTCTGCGGAGCGCGGATATACCATTGTGGCGCTTCTCGCCTTCATGACCGTCCTTGCCATTTTTGCGATGGCCGCAGCCCCTCGTGTACAACAACAAGCGATGCGTGAGCGAGAGAAGGAAGCAATCTTTCGCGGTGAACAAGTAGCTGATGCGATCCGTCAATACTATATTTATCGCAGAGGAACAACCGGTGGAATTGGTGATCAGGCACTACCATCATCGATGGACCAGTTGCTTGAAGGAGTACCAATTCGTGGTGCCGCAAGAAACCGGATGATCTTGCGTGCGAGCGCTGCAGTTGATCCCCTATCGGAAGATGGCGAGTGGCGTTTCATCGCGCCGCGTTCTGAATCGCTCGTAGAGTTTCAGCAGTCAGTAATGCTCCACGCTGGTAATCTGCTGCCGGTACCCGCAGACCCGCAAATGCGGGATTTACAACCACTTGCAGCCCCTCGGGTTATCGTAATGACAAATCTTGGAACGACCACTTCCAAGAGTGGCGGTGCAAACGCAGACGATACTACGGGTGGTCCATTCGTTGGTGTTGCGTGCAACAATACATCGAAGTCAGTGCTCACCTACTACGGGATCGATTCGCACGATCGTTGGATCTTTACTCCTCTCTTTCGCAGCTACTAACAACTCACAAGTGAGTTACTTCATCATCGCGAAGTGCATCGTGGTCCTACGTTGTAAGTGACAACTACTCACTCTCGATCTTCATCATTAGATCAGTTTCGCTGTTCACTCAACACATCACTCAGCGGATCACATCACGCGTTATTACATCGATCTAGGATGAAGATCCGCCGTCCAGAGCCAGAAAAAAATCTTTGAGCACGGAGTAATAAGTTATTGACATCCGATGCAATTACGTTTATATAGCAAGATGTTGTGCGCCGTTTACTCTAGCCCACAAGACTAAAGCAAACACATTATCTTGTGGTCAACGGAGAAACCCTAAACCAACACTAGAAAGAAGGAGCACATAGAAGCTATGGCAACTAAAAAAGGTGGAAAGAAAGCAGCGAAGAAGGGTGGCGCCAAGAAGGGCGCAAAGAAGGGCGGAACCAAGAAGGCCGCAAAGAAGAGATAACTCGAACCAGCAGGTCACAGCACGAACCTTCCACTGGCGCACACAAACATCTGAGGCCTACGAGGCCTTTCAAGGAACGACGAGTACTTCAAGCGAAGCTCGTCGTTCCTTTTTGTTTCTTGTAACTCTCGTTTAGCAGTTACCATTAGCGCGTGATCAGTATCGCGCTCGTCGAACCCGAGATTCCCCAGAACACAGGAAACATTGCGCGGCTGTGTGCAGCAACCAATACACCGCTTCATATCGTCGGTGTCGCGGGTTTCCGCCTCGATGACAAAGCAGTGCGGCGAGCAGGACTGGATTACTGGGACGAGGTTGATCTTAGGCGTCACGCTAGCCTCACCGCGCTTGCGGAGGTTCTGAACGACTCCCGATTCGTTTATTTCTCGACCAAAGCGGACCGTTCCTACCTCGACTGGGAATTCGGACGGAACGATTGCCTGGTTTTTGGACGGGAAACAAGAGGTTTACCTCTCGAGTTGCTGCGCGCCAATTGGAACCACTGCCTCAAGATTCCCCTTCTCAATCCGACAGTTCGGAGCCTCAACCTGGCAAACTCTGTGGCTATCGTTTTGTATGAGGCGCTTCGTCAGACTAAGACGATCTCTTAGCCCCGCACTGCCCGCTTGCTTTCGACCCCTTGTGCACAACTTGCTAAGATTGACGGTTACCACACTCAGTTATGACTGACGAACGACGAGACATTCGAAACATCGCCATCATCGCGCACGTCGATCACGGCAAGACTACGCTTGTCGATGCGATGCTCCGCCAGTCGGGCACATTTCGCGAGAACGAACAGGTCCGTGACCGAGTGATGGATTCCATGGATCTTGAACGTGAACGTGGCATCACGATCATGGCAAAGAATACTTCTGTGCGTTATCGCGACGTGAAGATCAACATCGTCGACACGCCTGGGCACGCTGATTTCGGTGGTGAAGTTGAACGTGTGCTCAAGATGGTCGATGGTGTGATGTTGCTGGTTGATGCCGCCGAGGGTTGTTTGCCGCAAACGAGGTTCGTCCTGCGAAAAGCGCTCGAAGCCCGACTGCCCGCGATAGCTGTGGTGAATAAGATCGACCGCAGTGATGCGCGTCCCGCGGAAGTTGTAGACGAGATCTACGAACTGTTTCTGGATCTCGATGCGACGGACGAGCAAATCGAGTTTCCCATTCTATACTGCATATCGCGTGAGGGAGTTGCGAAAAGGCATCTCGATGATGAATCAAATAACCTGCAGCCGTTGTTCGAACAGATCGTGCAAACAATTCCATCACCGAAACAGCTGCGGAGTGATAGCTTGCAGTTGCTGGTCGCGAATCTTGATTACAATGATTACGTCGGTCGACTCGCAATCGGTCGGATTTTCTCCGGTGAGATCAAAGTAGGGGACCAGATTTCTGTCGCAAAGCCTGACAATTCACTTGAGAAGACGCGTGTGTCGCAGTTGTATGCCTTCGAAGGTCTCAAACGGGAGGCGGTGTCGAGCGCGGGATTTGGCGAGATCGTAGCGCTGGCAGGAATAGAGAACATCCAAATAGGCGACACGATTACGTCACCGGACAATCCACATCCACTACCGGCGATAGCCGTCGATGAGCCGACAATCGCGATGATCTTCGGTGTGAACAACTCTCCGTTTGCCGGTCGCGAAGGTCGGTTCGTGACGTCACGGCAGGTCAAAGAGCGCTTGGACAAGGAGATTCTGGGCAACGTAGCGATTCGCGTCGAAGATACTGACTCACCGGATCAGTTCAAGGTTTCTGGTCGTGGTGAACTCCAGTTAGCCATCCTGATCGAGATGATGAGGCGCGAGGGATACGAACTCCAGGTTTCGAAACCGGAAGCAATCACGCACGAGCTCAATGGCAAGACGCTCGAACCGATCGAAGCAGTTGTCGTTGATTGTCCTGACGAGTTTATCGGCGTCGTAACGGAAGCACTCGGTCGGCGTAAAGGCCAGATGACGCGCATGGTAAACCACGGCACGGGACGCGTTCGTTTGGAGTTTGAAGCTCCCTCGAGAGGGCTGATTGGTTTCCGCAATGAGTTTCTAACTGAGACGAAAGGGACCGGACTGTTAAATACGATGTTTCTTAGGTGGGGCGATTGGCAGGGTACGTTGCGCGGTCGTGCGACCGGTTCGCTGGTGGCAGATCGCACGGGCGAAACAACCACCTATGCGCTCTTCAACCTTCAAGAACGTGGCACACTTTTCAGTCGCCCAGGCACGAAGGTTTATGAAGGAATGATCATTGGCGAGAATGCGAGAGCAGTCGACCTTGATGTGAATGCGATAAAGGAAAAGAAGTTAACCAACATGCGCGCGTCCACGGCAGATGAGGCGATGCGGTTAGTTCCAGCCAAGGAGTTATCGCTTGAGCAGGCCTTGGAATTCATTGCTGACGACGAGCTTGTCGAAGTTACTCCCGAGTCAATTCGCTTGCGCAAAAGAATCCTCGCAGCCAATCAGCGTCCCAAACGGAAAGAAACCGAAGATTGACATCGCGCATTCATCCGCTGCCGAAGGTCTATCCCATCACCGACGTCCGAATGTCCGGTCTGTCTCACGCCGAACAGTTGGCACAGCTGGCGGCCGGTGGCGCGACGCTCATTCAACTGCGTGAAAAGAATCTCGCGCCCTCTACATTTTTTGAGGAGACCAAAGCAGCAGTTACTTGGGCACAGCAGCACTCGGTTCGAGTGATCATCAATGACCGGGCTGATATAGCTTTGGCGACCAAGGCTGATGGCGTTCATCTCGGCCAGGACGATCTGCCTGTGGAGGCGGCGCGCTGGATACTCGGAAACGATGCTATCATCGGCTATTCCACGCATAATCTCGCACAAGTTGAGCGTGCTCTGACTCTTCCAATCGATTACCTGGCGATCGGCCCCATCTTCGCTACGACCTCAAAGACCGATACCGAACCGACCGTTGGTTTGGACGGACTTCGCTCAGTCGCCCGACTCGCAAAGAGCCTACCGATCGTGGCAATCGGTGGGATAACCATGGAAAACGCTCGTGCCGTAACGGACGCGGGCGCTTCGTCGGTAGCGCTTATTGGCGCGCTGTTGGTCGAAAACCAAGCGATTGCCCTGCGCACTCAACAGTTCCTCGACCGGCTCGGCTGAACACCGCGTCTTTCCTCCAAGAGATTTTGCTTGCGTTAGTCATTGTTTTGCGCGAGAATCGACCCGGTTCGACACTCCCACGCTCTCGAACCGTTCTCGCCCACGTTCGATACACCGTCCGTTTTCCGGAGTCTCCAATCTCAATGAGTTTCTTCGATTTGCCGCCGATAATCGAGCGCATGTTGCTGGTTTCCGACAAAATCAGCGACCTCAATTTTTCAGTTGGCCAACATCCGCAAGTCGAAATCAATGGCAAACTGACACCCGTGCAGCCGCTTGGCATGCAGAAGCTCTCCCCCTATCAGACAGAGATCATCGCTTTGACGCTATTGCAGGGGAATCCGGAAGCCGCTGAGCGTCTCGCGAGAACCGGCACCGCCGACCTCAGCTATTCGCTCCCTTCGCGTGCACGATTTCGCGTCAATATCTTTCAACAACGCGGCGTCTATTCGATCGTAATGCGCGTAATTCCAACCGACATTCCGACTTTGCGCTCTCTCGGCTTACCGATGCACCTCTCAGCGATTGCTGAGTTGCGAAACGGGCTCGTGCTGGTGACGGGGCCAACCGGTTCGGGCAAAAGCTCAACGCAAGCTGCACTCATCGACATCATCAACGAAAAGAAGCACTACCATGTGGTGACGATCGAGGATCCCATCGAGTATTTGCATTCGCACAAGAACTCGACCATCAATCAGCGCGAAGTGGGTCACGACACCAGAGACTTTCCGTCCGCGTTGCGTGCATCTCTGCGCCAGGCGCCAAAAGTGATTCTGATTGGTGAAATGCGCGACTTCGAGACCACTGAAATTGCAATGGAGGCGGCTGAAACGGGACACCTCGTACTCTCTACCTTGCACACAATCGACGCCTCGAAAACTGTCGACCGCATCATTGGGTTGTATCCGAAGAACGAAGAACCGGTGATTCGTACCCGGCTAGCCCAAACATTCCGCTACATCATTTCTCAGCGTTTGATTCCGCGAGCGGATGGTCGAGGACGAGTTGCGGCAATGGAAATTCTTCGTTCAAGTCCGCGGACGCGCGAATACATCGAGACGGGTGAAGCAGAAGGCAAGTCGCTACTCGACGCGATGCGAGATGGAAAACTCGACGGTATGCAAGACTTCGATACCGTAATCAAAGGTTTGATTGAATCGAAGACCATCACGATTGAAGATGGTCTCGCCTTCGCGACAAATCAAAACAACCTGCTTCTTTCCTTACAAGGTATGACCGCCGCTGAAGACTTCATAAGGCGCGAATCTGATCGCATGCCGGTCAACGCATACTCCGACTCCACTTCAATGCTGGGCTTGATCGAATAACCAGCTCGTTTTGTAGACCCATGATCATTGTTTGCCCTAACTGCTCCACCCGTCTTCAGATTGACGACGAGAAAGCCCCGTCTCGACCGTTCACCCTCCGGTGTCCGAAGTGTAGCAACAACATAAGTTCGGGAGCCGCCAGTCCGGCATCGGAACAAAGTGCTCTAGCTATCGGCGACTCGCCGTCGACCGCTGGTCATCGATTTGATCCAGCGCGATCCGCACCAACATTTGAACTTGAACCAAAGGCGGTTGACGATTCAGACAGCGGCCGCTCAGATGATGCTGTGAAAACGCTCCTTAACCTTCTTCGAGCGGCTAGTGGAGTGTCAGTCGATCAAGGCGTCCTGAGTCCCTGGAACCGCCGTAAGGTACTCGTTTGCGCCAGCGAACAATACCGGGAGGGTATCGCGCGTCGACTGGCTGAGAAAAACTATCAGGTGTTTGTTGCTGACGAGACGCGTCAAGCGATCGAAACGATGCGTTCAAACCAGCTTCAGATAGTCCTGCTTGAGGGCCAATTTGATTCGGCTGAGCAGGGAGCAGCTTTTGTCGTTCGCGAAATCAACGTACTGCGGGCTGCGCCTCGTCGCCGGCTGTTCTTTGTGCTGCTTTCGTCGTCGTTGCGAACCATGGATGCGCATGCCGCGTTCCTCAACAACGTGAATGCGGTGGTGAATCTCGCTGACCTCGAGCAATTGCCCGAGATTCTCGAGGTAGGCCTGCGCGAGTTCAACGACCTCTACAAGGATTTTAATGTGGCTTTAAACCTTGCACCGCTTTAGGTGAATTGGCAATTTGTTTGCTCTGTGGGGCCTTCCGTGGCCCCTTTTTTTGTTGCGATAATCACTCTCAAGTCCGTCTCAAGGTTTTCTCAAGCGTGGTGGTCGAAGATTGACGAGAATCCAGAAACGTGTTCGGCGCGGCTAGTTAAATAGGAATTGGTTCTGGAATCTGCGTGCAAGAATCGCTGCCGACGGTCAGGAGATGCGAAATGACTTTCAGAATGGACTCGTTGCTTACCTTTCTTGCAATTCTTTTCTTCTGCGGTTGCAAGGGTGCTGAACGGACACAGACCACGACCACACCGTCTCCGTCACCGGCTGCCTCCGCTTCCCAAGCTACAGGTTCGGCTTCTGGAGTCCCGGCGAGTGCCGGGGTACCTAAAGCAAAGACTGACGCGTGTGCATTGTTGACGAGTGCGGAGATCGAGCTGATTCAGAAGGAAGCGGTGAAAGAGACGAAACTCAGCGGTTCTTCGCAGGGAGGCTTCAGTGTTTCGCAGTGCTTCTTCATGCTTCCGACCTTTAACAATTCCATCAGTTTACAGGTCACACAACGCGCCGAGGGACCGGGCAGCCGAGATCCGAAAGAGTTTTGGCAAGAAACTTTTCATCGTGAATCCAAATCAGAGAAGGAACACGAACGAGAGAAACGAGAAAAGAAGGAACAGCGAGGGCGAGAAGAAGAGGAGGAAGAGGTTGCTCCACCACAGAAAATCCCCGGCGTTGGCGATGACGCATTTTGGATCGGGACCCGAATCGGCGGCGCTCTGTATGTTCTGAAGGGCAATTCGTACTTGCGTGTCAGCATTGGCGGCCCTGGTCCTCAAGCCGACAAGATTCAAAGGTTGAAGAGTCTTGCACAAAGGGTCGCTGAGCGGTTGTGATCAGACGTGAGTTGAACTGCGTTACAATAGGCCGATGCCTTCGGGAGAACTCGTCTTAGATCAGCCGCAGCGCGATGGCCACCGGCACGTTCATCGTCACCTGCATTCCTCTGAAAGCGGTAAGCGCCTCGCAGTAGTTCTCCTGCTAACAGCGGCCTACATGATCGCAGAAGCGGTCGGTGGTTGGTGGACCGGATCACTCGCGCTTCTCGCTGATGCTGGTCACATGTTCACTGACGTTGCAGCGCTGGCGCTCGCACTGGCTGCCGTTTGGTTTGGATCCCGTCCGGCGACATCAAAAAAGACATTTGGTTATTATCGCCTCGAGATCATTGCCGCGCTCGTCAACGGCGTGGTGCTGGTAGTGATGTCGCTACTCATTTTTTACGGCGCATACGAGCGATGGCTTCAACCTCAAGTCGTGCGAAGTCAGCCCATGGCGTTCATCGCGGCCGGCGGTTTGTGCGTCAATTTGATCTGCGCGTGGATTCTGCATGGCCGAAACGAAGTTGATCTAAATATTCGAGCAGCCTGGCTCCATGTAATGGGTGATGCACTGGGCTCAGTTGCTGCAATTGCCGCGGCATTGATGATGGCGTTCTTTGGATGGTACGCCGCGGACGCGGTGTTCAGTGCTGTGATTGGTGCTTTGATAATTTGGAGTTCGGTGCGTTTGATCAGGGAATCGACGAACGTTCTGCTTGAAGGCACACCTGCACACATCAACCTCGCCGCCGTTGAAGCTGCGATCCTGAACACCGCTGGCGTCGACGACGTTCACGACCTACATGTTTGGACGATTACTTCGGGTCGGGAAGCATTGAGCGCGCACGTGATACATGTCCACAGCGTGTCGCAGCCAGACTTGCTAAAAGAGCTCCGCACGAAGTTGCACGACCGATTCGGAGTAGACCATCTTACGATCCAGATGGAAACTCCTGACTTCGAAGACGAAACCTTTCACTTTTGTCATGCAGGCACAGCGTGTTTCAAGTCTGAACGGATGTAGACTCCGATGGAGCTAAATCTTCTGCTGACCCTCGATTTGAGAGAACAAGCGGCGTTACAGGCTGCACTTGTAACTCACGGTGCGCCTGATTCACTGGTCACGCTGGCCTTGACTGGAGCGTGTCGAATAGGGTCGATGGAAGAAGCGAAACAGCTGCGTAAATGGCTCGCCGACGCACGCACAGCGGGAGAAACTGACTTCGCCTCTCTTCACGTTATCGAACGCGCTATGGTTGAGTTTGGCCTGTGACGAGCGCTTCAACTTATGCCTGAAATCAATTTGGGTTATGGTGATTCGTCATTTGCATTCAAATTCGATCAGTCGCAATACACCATCCTCACTCCCGATCCCAGAATGGAGATTCCCTTGCGCGATGAAAAGATTGGCGAGGCGTTCGACTCACCAATAGATTCACGGCCGCTTGATGAAATTGTCTCGCCAGAAGATTCGGTTCTGATTGTCGCGTCTGACGCGACGAGAGCAACCGGAAGTGCGCAAGTAGTGAATTTGCTTGTACGACGGGTGATTCAATATGGTGTCAGCCCATCGAACATAGCCATCATCTTCGCTACAGGTATTCATCGAACAGTTACAACCCATGAGAAAGCCGATCTGCTCAGCCCGTTCATTGCTCAGCGCATTAAGACTTTGAATCACGACGCGTACGATGCAGCGTCGCTCGTTCATATCGGGACGACCGAGCAGGGGGCTGCTGTGGAAGTCAACCGAGCGTTACGCGAGTTTGAACGCGTCATCATTGTTGGTGGGGTGGGCTTCCATTATTTCGCTGGATTTACCGGCGGCCGTAAGTCCATATCTCCCGGCCTCGCATCGGCAGCCACGATTGAAGCGACGCACATGTTGGCTTTGGATTTTGAATCTGGCGGGCGACGGGCCGGCGTTGGAACAGGGTTTTTGGAGGGGAATGCAGTTCATGAGGCGTGCGAGGGCATCGCTGCCATGATCGACCCGGCATTCGCGATAAACACAATCGTAGACGAAAAGGGAAGAGTCGTCGGGCTATTTTGTGGCCACTGGCGTTCGAGCCACCGTGCGGCGTGCGACTACTACCTGAATCACCATTCCGTATACATTCACGAAAAGCGCAAGCTGGTGATCACGAGTTGCGGGGGGTCACCGTACGACATCAATTTGATTCAGGCTCACAAGGCGCTCGACATGGCGTCCTATGCTTGCGCTGAAGGCGGCGCGATTGTCCTGCTTGCAGAATGCCGCGATGGGTTGGGCCGTCCCGACTTTCTGAAGTGGTTTGATGAGGCGGATTCGCGCGCACTCGAGCGACGGTTGCGCAGTGGTTATGAAGTCAACGGACAAACTGCGTGGGCGCTGTTAACCAAAGCGGAACGTTATCGAGTCTATTTGATTTCAAACCTTGACGACGCTCTCGTTCGCAAGATGAGAATGATCCCAGTGCGCGGGTTGGCAGAGGCAATTAATGAAATTGGGTCTGGAACGACTGGGTACATCATGTCTCGCGGTGCAGCAGTGCTGCCACGCGTGTTTGACCATTAGAGGTTAAGAGTTTGCGTGAAAGATCAATGCAGCAATAGAATCAGTTTGCAGGAGGCAAAGTTGATGACGAAACTAACGATCTTTGCGATTGTCGTGTGGCTATCGGCAGTCTCGGCAACTGCGCAACAGAACCCGGCGACTGAACGGAGTGTTGCTTTAGCAGAGCGCGCGGTGGCGGTGGACGCGAACGGCGCACCCGCACTGGAGGCGACCCTCTCAACGAAGGTACTCAACGGCGCGCAGGACACGCCCGTAACGAACGTCCGAATGATTGTTAGAAATGCAGGTCCGGTGCCGTACGCGTTTGTATCGGGCCTCGTTACGTTTTACGACTCCACCGGTGTGCGTTGTGGCGAAGGGATCTTCAAGGCAGACGCAGTTGCCGTAAACGAATCGTTTGAAACAGACACGCCAGGTATCCGGATCCGTTGTTCTGCTACCAGTTGGCGTATTGTGGCGACGAATTTGTTGCCACGATTGGTTCCACTCGCCACAATTCCGACGGCAGCGGCAATTCCTTCGCGACTCGTTATTAGCGTGGATGGAGAAACTCATCCGATTCAGATCGATCGACCGATCACACTGAACTTCGGAGACAAGCAACGTACGATCGTTATTCGGCCTGCGCCGTAAGATTCGGCCGCGAACGCTCCTTGACCCAAGGTGCCCCCGGTTCTAGCATTGCAAGTGAAGACAACGGTCCCCGAGAAGGATGCAATATGGCTGAAGACAATGATAGAAAGTGCGCTCACGCAACCTGCGACTGTCGCGTGGCGAAAGACAGCAAATACTGCGGCGAATATTGTGAGAATGCAGAGAAGTCGAAGGTCTCAGAAATAGGCTGCGGTTGCGAACATAACGCCTGTCGTTAAGAAAGTCTGGCTCGAACAATCAAGCTCCTTCACTATTCCCCCTTCAATCGTCCTGCACCCAATGCCTGAACCGATACTTTCTCTATTGATCGAATTGCAACGTTTGAAGCGATTGGATCGAACGGGTTGGATTTTGCGCGGATTACCAAATGGAACGGAGTCCGTTGCTGCGCATTCCTTTGGTGTGGGCGTTACAGCAATGGTTCTCGCAGACATGATGCGCCGCGAGGCCATTAAGCTGGACGTTGAAAAGATTCTTCGTATGTCGTTGCTTCACGATTGGGCCGAAACTCGCGTCGGCGATATGCCCCGCACGGCGAGTCAATTCTTTGGCGTAGACGTCAGAAAGCGAGCAGAGAAGGCAGCCTTCCAAGAGATAGTAGAGTCGGTGGATGCTGACGATAAGCTATATCAGAAACTGCACGATGAATATGAAGAACGCAGCAGTTTGGAAGCTAAAGTGGTGAAAGCTGCGGATGTGATCGACCTTTTGGTAGAAGCACTCGCTCTTGAACGAGCAGGCGCTCGAGGATTGGATGAATTCTGGGAGGTCGCCAGCGATGCCGACTTTCGACTTGAATCGCCGGCTCGTGAAGTTGTGGAACAGGTTCTTCAATCGTTGTTGGAAGCACGGAGAGAGATTCTCGACGTTAAAAGATGATTGTGCTTCTCTCCGCTATCGTCGAATTAATCACCTGGCGATCAGCTCTTCTCGGAGCGCTGATTTTTTTGGTGACGTTCGTTGTAAATCTGGCGATCGTCACATTTATTCTCGTCAAACTGCCAACCGATCATTTCAAGAAAAACCGCCAGACGAAATTTTGGGCAGGCCCCCGTCCTGCTGTTCACGCCGCCAAAGTAATCGGCAAAAACTTGCTCGGCGTATTGCTTATAGCTATCGGTATTGTCTTGTCATTTCCCGGGGTACCCGGGCAGGGTCTGTTGACTGTGCTGCTCGGGATAATGCTGGTTGATTTTCCAGGCAAGCGAACTGTGGAACAAAAACTGCTGAAAAGACCGGCGATCACGAACGCGATCACGCGTTTGCGACACAAGTTTGGCAAGCCGCCGCTGGAGCTGGATTAACGGGTGAACTTGCCAAATGAGTGCATTGACAACAAAAACTTTTGTTTGTTAGCGTGACGCAATTTTACGCAGGCAGGCAAAAATGGCGACAGCCGGTGCCTCCAAACATTATTAGGTTTGCCGTATGATCTGTCGCCAAAGGCTTCGGTAAATGCTCGAACGTATCAACGTTAAAAAATTTCATGTGCTGCGTGTCGCGATGCTGTCTCTGCTCGTGGCCGGACTGCTCATCAACTCTGCGTGCGGTCTCTTCCGCCCGAGCAAGCGCGTTCAAGTTCCTCAACTACTTTCGCCTTTAGCGGACGCCCACAAAGATAGGTTGATTCAGGAAGTGAATCGTCTCTCGACCACCAGGTCGATTCACGGCAGGATCGATATTCAATTTGAAGACACGTCTTTTGCAGCTCAAGGCCTGGCAGATAAGTACCGGCAGGTCGATGGAACGATCACTATGCAGCGTCCCGGTCGTATCTACCTGGTGATCCAGTTTAGTTTTGTCGACTTGGTGGAGATGGCTTCAGATGGGCAGCACTTCGCGGTCGCAGTTTTCCAGGGCGACGAAAAGTACAAGCGCTTTGTCAGAGGAACTAACAACGCTGTCTATCAAAAACTAGAGCCTCAGAATCAGCCGACGAAGACGAAAGACGGTAAGAAGAGCGAGAAAGAAACTGTCAGCGCGCTATCGAACTTGCGTCCTCAACACTTGACCGATGCGCTCATGATTCGACCGATCGACTCAGCAGCCGGCAACATCTATGCACAAAGCGAGTACTTTCAGGAAGAGCCCGACACACGCGTGGAGGCGAAAAAAGACGCGCGCGTGCTGCGTGGTTATTACTTGCTAGAAGAGTTAGCGCCGCCCACAACCAACGAGGCGCGTGTGCTCAGACGCTTCTGGTTCGATCGCGTGAACGGGATCAGGTTGGCGCGCATTCAAACCTACGACGATCGTGGATTACTTGTTACAGATGTTTCTTACTTCAACGAGAGAACTTTTGGAGAGAGCACAACTGCCTCACTACCGTCGCGTGTTGTGCTAACACGACCGCAGGATCAGTACAAGCTAAGCATCAGCTACCAGGAGCCCACCGCCGTTCAACTGAATAAAGAGTATCGTCCTGAGGTTTTTGTTCTTCAGAACAAACGCCAACTGCCCGAAGTGGATCTTGACGCACAGAACAAGAAGATCACCGCCAACCAATAACAATAGTGCATGCTAGATAAGAGAGTGCAGATGTATTAACATCTGACGTTTGAATTCTGGCACGGGACCTGATTGCCGAAGCGTTCTACCGTTTTCGTTGTCGCCAGTTCAGCCTTCCGGGCGGGTACCACGCGCGGTCGCGCATTTTAGATGAGACAAATTCTACAAGCTGAAGATCTAGTAAAGGTCTATCGAATCGGAAAGGTCGATGTACCCGCACTGCGCGGCGTATCGCTCGAAGTCCAGGAGGGCGAGTTCGTAGCCATCATGGGACCCTCGGGCTGCGGCAAGTCGACGATGCTTCATCTGCTTGGTGGTCTGCTGACGCCAACCAGCGGTCGGATTGTCATCGACGGCGAAGACATCACTGCGGCTTCCGACGCAAAACGAACCGCAATCAGGCGCAAAAAGATCGGTTTCGTGTTTCAACGATTCAATCTTTTCCCGACCCTGACCGCTGACGGAAATCTCCGACTGGCGGAGCGGATACATGGCAACGGCGGCGGTGACCCGAACAGGCGCCGCGAAGTGCTGCGGCTGTTGGGCTTGGAAGACAAGCTTCATCACAAGCCTCTTGAGCTGTCGGGAGGTGAACAGCAAAGGGTGGCTCTGGCGAGGGCAGTAGTCACTCGTCCGGCCATTGTTTTGGCTGACGAGCCGACCGGAAACCTCGATTCAGAGAACTCGACCCTGGTGCTAAATATGTTTCAGGAGTTGAATTACAGGTTCCATCAGACGATCGTCATGATTACACATAACCCTGAGGCTGCGGCCATGTGCAAGCGAATCGTTCATATGCGGGATGGCCACATTGTCGAGCATTCTCCGGGGGTCAGGCTGTAAAAATCGTTTACACGTGCGTAATTGAGACGTTATTATGAGTTGACCCGCCAGCCACGGTTCGAGTGGCTGCTTACTTGCTAGTCAGTAACTGTGCGAGTCCTGCTAACCACACTGAAGAAGATTTTCTTCTGGAATTACGCAAGGAATACCTGGCAATGGGACCTGCTTTGTGTGGTTTGTCTTGTATTTATCTTCTTGACGCCAAAAACCTGGTTTGAAAATGGCGAACGACGAGGAGCAGGCGCGCATCAAAATGCAGTTCCAACAACGGTCGTTCTAGTACCTGAAGTCGTTGTGAATGAATCAGATACGGCCAAGATCGAACAACAGGTCAGGTTGGTTACGGGTCGGAATGACGCAAAGGTCTTAAAGGTTCGAAAGGTCGTTGCCGACGACGGCCGCACCATTGGGTTTGAGGTTGACATACAGTAGTCTTTCCCTATAATTGCTCGGTTTTTTGGGAATCTGAGAACGGGAGAAGGGAAACACTTATCGCAGGAGTTTATATGAAGAGATTTATTCCGTTGAGCGTGATGGCGCTATTAATGCTTGTCTCGCTCACAATAGTTTCCCCGACGAACGCAAAAGCACAGGGAGCTGGATTGGTCAGTTCAGTGCTGGCGCGCATGGAGAAGAATCGGCAGACGCTGAAGACGCTCCGCGCGGGGCTCAGCATGCAGAAATACAACTCGCAGATCGGAGAGGCTGACAATTTTCAGGGTGTCGTCATTTACGTTCCGGGATCGGGTCGTCAAGCATCGGTGCGAATTGACTGGAGCAAGCCGCGACGAGAAATCATTGCAGTGCAGAACGGCAAGTACACGATTTATCGGCCCACGCTAGGGACTGTGTACACGGGTAGTTCGAACAAAGCGCCGAAGGCGGGTGGCATGCTCGAAATGATGTATATGAGCCGTCAGCAACTTGAAGCGCGGTTCCAGCCGGTCAAGGATGTACGCGAGGAAACACTGTGGGGTGGCGTGAGCACCATTCACCTGACACTCGTGCCGAAGGGAAATGCGAACTTTAAGTACGCCGAGATCTGGATCGACGCCAACGGCATGCCCGTCCAGACAAAGGTTGTGGAGAAGAACGATGATTCGACAACGATGCGTCTGACGAGCCTCGAGAAGAACATCAAGATCAATTCTGACGAATTCAACATCAAATACGAAGGGGATGTGAAGGTCGTCAAGAGCTAATGAGCTCAGCAAAGTGACAGCCTCGAGGGCTCTGTCTAAAAAACAGGGCCCTTTGCTTTTGGAGTGCGGCGACTTGTCGCTTTGCAACGGCGTCAGTTCCGACTCGCAAAAGTGGTGACAAGTCACCGCACTCCAAAATTGGTCCACTTGCGTTCTTGTTTCTCGTCGAATATTCTTCGCGTCAATTTAGCGATTTAGCCTAAGGTTTCTGACCATTAATGCGGACGTCTAATTTTCTAAGATTAAAACTACGAGAAGCCAACTTCATTGGTCGCGCTTTATTATCGAGTCATCATCCGGTGCTGGCGCACCTGATTCCGATGCGGCGCTGCAATCTCGCTTGCGGTTATTGCAATGAATATGACCACACTTCCAAACCCATCGACCTTGAAATAGTCAATTCGCGACTAGATAAGCTCGCCGATCTTGGTACTTCGATTGTCACGATTTCCGGTGGTGAACCGATGATGCATCCAGAGTTGGACGACATCATTCACCATATTCGTTTTCGCGGCATGATCGCGGGGCTGATCTCGAATGGCTACTACTTCACACCGGAACGTATCAAACGGCTGAACAAGGCCGGTCTTGAGTATCTTCAGATCAGTATCGACAACGTCGAGCCAGATGAAGTTTCACGCAAGAGTCTGCGCGTGTTGGATAAGAAGCTGCGCTACTTGTCGGAATATGCCGAGTTTCACGTCAACATCAACTCAGTCATCGGTGGCGGAATAAAAAACCCGGAAGATGCATTAACTGTTGCGAAGCGCGCCGTTGAACTCGGGTTCTCCACTACCGTGGGCGTGATTCACGATAGCGACGGCACACTCAAGCCTCTTTCGACTTACGAGAAAGAGATCTTTCAACAGGTTAAGAAACTTGGTAACAAGGATCACGCGCGACTGAATTGGTTCCAGGACAGTATCGCCGAAGGCAAGCCCTACAATTGGCGTTGTCGCGCGGGCGCTCGTTATTTGTACATCTGCGAAGAGGGGCTGGTCCACTGGTGTTCGCAACAGCGTGGATACCCTGGCATTCCGCTTGAGAAGTACTCGATGGAAGATTTTGATCGCGAGTACAAGACGGAGAAGTGGTGTGCTCCCACTTGCACTCTTCAGTGCGTACATCAGGTTGGAATACTCGACAACTGGCGTGATCCACAGAAGACGCCGGCGCAATTGGCGGCCGAGCAAGCGAAGGATAAGGCTGTTGGCGAAATGGTCGGCGCGGAATAGACACCAATGATTGGTCTTTTATCGTGTGGGTCTCAGTTCACCAGCCACAGTGAAGATCGTCACTGAGCTTGATAGTCCCAAGCCTGAGAGTCTTCCCGCCATCACCACAATCATCTCACCCGGTTCGACCACACCTGCTTTCAATAGCGACTGTTCGCCATGCTTCAGCATTTGCTCCGTGGTGTTTGCTTGTTGAGTCAGTAGCGGTTCAACGCCCCAAATCAACGACAGCTCCGATAGCACCTCTGGTTTGTGGGTGAGGGCGATGATCCTTTGATCCGGCCGCAGAGAAGATAACCTTCGGGCCATTAGGCCTGACGCTGTGAAGACGGCAGTAACCTTCGTTCCCATTTCTTCAGCTGCGTAGGCTGCAGCTTCAGACAACGCGCGACTTACGCGACCTGATTGTTTGCCCGACAGCAAATTAAAACTTAGAGGCTTTTCTCGACCTGATTCAGCGGAATCAATTATCCGAGCCATTGTGCTTACTGCCGCAACCGGATAAGAACCGGTCGCTGTTTCGTTCGACAGCATTACGCAGTCGGAGCCATCCCAAACGGCATTCGCAACGTCGGACGCTTCCGCTCTCGTTGGTCGCGGACTACTCACCATCGACTGCAGCATCTGCGTCGCCGTGATGACCATTTTCCCTGCTGTTACCGTCCGTTCGATAATCCGCTTTTGATAGACAGGAACGAGTTCGACGCTCGTCTCCACGCCGAGGTCGCCACGTGCAACCATCACCCCATCCGCGGCTGCAATAATTTCGTCGAGGTGGTCGATTGCTTCGGCCTTTTCGATTTTTGCAATGAGCGGCGCCTTTCCGCCCGCTTCCTGAATCAAGCTCTTAGCCCGTTCACAATCACTGGCGCGGCGCACGAACGACAAGGCGATGTAATCAACGTTCTGTTCCACCGCCCACTTGAGATCGACCAAATCCTTTTCAGTTAGCGAATCGATCGGCAGCGACACCCCGGGTAAATTGATACCCTTGCGTTCACCGAGCAGCCCACCATTCACGACACGAGAAATGACATCCGTATCGGTCGTACTTTCGACCGTCAACTCAATCGCGCCATCGTCGAGCAGAAGACGCGTTCCTGGTGTAACTACCCGGGCGAGCTCGGCATAGTTTGTAGAGACAAGACTTTCATCACCCTCAACTTTATTTGTAGTAATGATGAAGTGGGCACCGGTCTCTAGTTTCAGTGGCTGATCGTTCTTGAGTTCGCCGGTGCGGATCTTCGGTCCCGAAAGATCCACCAGGACCGCCAACGGACGTCCTAACTTCGCCGCTGCGGCGCGGGCGCGTGCAATGTCTTCGGCCTTCTCCTCATGACCGCCGTGAGACATGTTTATGCGCACGCCATTAGCGCCCGCTGCTAAAAGCTGTTCGACGACTTGTGGTTCGCGCGAAGCGGGACCGAGTGTGATTAAGATCTTTGCTTTTCTCAAAATGTGATTGCCAACTCAAAAGTAACGAATTTTTAGAACGGGAGCGAAGCGACTATTTCAAGTGTTGATATTCGCCAAAGTACGTTTCGGCACGTTAACTACGCAATTTACGAATAACCGAAGCTTGTGTGAATGGTAGTAGTAGCGGTAAGTGGGGCACAATGAACTCCGGTAGGTACGTTATCGAATCCGCATCTTGAAATCGGTCGCTCCGCTCCCGTTCTGCGCGATGTCCATTGTTTTTCATAGTTAAGACTTACGCTGCCTCTACGAATTCTTCACCGATTTGCTTGACCAATTTTTGGCGACGCGAGCCCATCACGTATCCATGCACGCCCATGACTACTCCAGTAAGCATGTAGAGCATTCCGGAAAAACCTGCGTAGCGTGCACCGCCAATCAAAACCATGGAGATAGATGTCAACGCGATTGCGCAGTTCAGACCACTCTCCTGAATGCTGCTGATCGTGTCAAATCGTTCTACCGTTGTCAGCTCGAGCATCTCGCGTTTGCGATATGCATGCAGGTGCAGAAGAACAAACACAGCAAAGACAGCAAAGTAGCCAAGGCCGAAGATCAGCATCAGCGTGCCCATTTGTTCGTTGCTGGAAATCATTTCTTCGACGTTGCCGTTCGGCAATCGTATTTCCCCATGGCCACCGGTGAATCTGTCGACCAGGAAAGTGAACAAGAACTTGAGGGGATAAACATAAAACAGAACGACGAAGAGTAATGCAGCATTCAACCAAACCGTTGGCGCATCCTGGAGGCCGTACCGCCGGAAAAACTTGTGCTGATTGAACCAGACTAAAAACAGCAGCATGAAGCTAATAGCGAAGGCACCGAAACCACTCATCATCTGCGAAAGTTCAGTAAAGGTCTTGGGTACTTCAAGTGAAACGACGAGGAGCGTGATTGCGAACCCAAACACTGCATCACTGAGGCCCTCGATCCGAGAAACCTCGTTACTTCGCCAGCGAAACTTTCCCTGCCCAACTTTCTTGTCGATTAGTTTTTCACGAATCATGATCGGGGGCCTCTAAAATCCATTGTTGATTGTTGATTGTTGATTTCGGATTGCGGATTTCCGTTTTGGATTTGCATCTCCAATCGTCAATCAACAATCTACAATCTTCAATTTTCAATCTTTCAGAGCACTTTCAACCGCGCTTTTGAGAACCTCACTATCACTGTCAGAGAAGCCGATTATGCGTTTTGTCAGACGGCCTTGGCGATCAAAAACAAATGTCTGTGGGATCTGTTGGCTGTCTGAAAGCAGAAACCCAGTCAGGTCGGCATCAGGGACTGCCAGGGTGTACTGAATTTTAAGCTCACGCGCAAAGTCTGCAACCTTGGGCCAATCAGGTGGACCACCGACATTCAGACCAACCACTCTCAAACCCTGTCCCTTAAAACGATCCTGGAGACTAACTAATTGCGGAATGCTCTTCCTGCAGGGTATGCACCACGTGGCATAGAAGTCGAGTATTAATACGCTGCCAATGTATTGAGAGAAGAAATTGTGCTGCCCGTCTGCGAGCTGCCATCCCATGTTGCTGAGTGACTTTCCACTTGCCGGCGGCATCGGAAAAGTCGTGCTTGGAGGTCCAGACACGACCGGAGTGTTATTAGGATCGGCGCTTTGACAGGCGAGAATAGTAGTCAACAACGCACAGCAAATAGGCGCTTTCAAGAAACGCACTCGTGCCGCATTCGACCACGTGAAAATCATGACTTTAAAACAGGCAGTGATTCTACCTCGGCCTTAATTGGCCTGGTCGATATCGCTGGTGCGCGCGGGTTCTTCAACTGCATCAGGTGGTAACTCTTCGCCGGGCACACGATATTCGCCGTCGACCCACTTCCCGAGATCCACCAACTGACAGCGCTCGGAACAGAATGGACGGAAAGGGTTATCTTTCCACTCGACAGGATTACTGCAGGTTGGACACTTTGCCATCGGCCGCGACGCTACGGCCGGGACTTCGCGTTAGACGAGTGAAGCCGGCCGTTTGATCAGAATTCTTCGATTGACGAATTCGATGGTACCTTCGCGTCGCATCGCGTTCAAGCGCACCGTAACGCTTTCCCGCGTCGAGCCAACAATGGAGGCTATTTCGCGGTGAGGCAATGGGATGTCAATCAAAACGCCCTCCGGCTCAGAAACACCGTATCTATCGGAGAATTCAGCGAGCAACCGATCAAGGCGGGCTGGAATCGCATTGAGAGCGAAGTCGGCGAGGCGCCGCTCGGCATGTTCAAGCCGTTGACCGATCAAACGGAAAGTGTAATCATGAAGTCGGTCGTCCTCAGCCATCCCCCGTTTGAAATCAGCGACATTGATTCTTAGGAGTCTTGAATTTTCGTAGGCGATCGCTGAATTTGCTCGTTGCCCCGCAGCTGAATAAAGAGCTGACTCCCCGAAAAGTGAACCTTCTGGAAGGATGTCGATAACGGCTTCCCGTGCAGTTTCGGCCTCGATGCGACAAAGCTTCACTCTGCCGTGAATTATGGCGTAGAGGCAGTCTGCAGGATCGCCGGCACGATAGACGAATCGACGCCGTCGAAAGTCGAGCACCGGGGAGTTATTAGCCAAGTCGGAAACAAGGGTTTCGCTCAGTGTTCTACCAAACTCGAGGTTACGGATTATGTCAGCGCGATCTGTCGGTGTTAGGTCCCGCGCGCGTTTTGCGTGCTGCACGGCTTTCATTGCCTATTCCTCTGGGGGTCGAGTTAAAGGTCTCCCTCTATTCGATTGATTCTTACAGCTTGACTGCTCTTTCGAGGCTGTTCTGGGAGCGGGTCAGTTTGCTGTGACTTGTAAGGATAACCCGCTTGTTCTGTTTCGGGCCTACTAACGATTTTAGGTTATTTGTACGGATTCGGTGTTTGGCAAGCGCTGTTGGAACGAATACCGATGGCGAACTTTAGCATGAAGCTTTGGGGGGCGCAAGACCAATAATGGTCCAAAGTTGTTATGGAAACACGGTCCAATATTCTGGTAGTTGACGACAATCCGGACAAGCTCCGGCTGCTGGAAGCGGCCTTGAGATTGGCGGGTTATCACGTAAATACTGCGACTGACGGCGAGGAGGCTCTGGCCGCCGTCGAATCTTACCAGCCTGACTTAATTATCACTGACGTCATGATGCCGCGCATGAATGGATATGAGCTGGCGGAACGAATTCGATCCAATCCGCGCACAAGATTCATCCCAGTAATCATGCAAACAGCAGCGGGACGCGGCTCCGAAGACTCCCGCCGCGCGTCTGAAGTCGGAGCGCTCGGGTACATCACCGATCCGACTGATATAGATCTCCTACTCGCGCGCACCCGTACCTTGCTCGAATTCAAAGCCTATCTGGATGTCTGTGAAGAAGCCGCGTTTACAGATCATCTGACGGGTCTCGCTAACCGTCGCCGTTTTGAACGGCAACTCGAACGCGAAGTGAGCCGCACGCTGAGGTATGCTCACCCGTTCAGTTTGCTGATGCTCGATATCGATCACTTCAAATTCGTTAACGACAACTTCGGTCACAACGTAGGAGATGCAGTGATAAGAGGTCTCGGGCGTGTTTTGCAGGAAGGTACTCGAGGCATCGATCTCGCCGCGCGTATCGGCGGCGAAGAGTTTGCGATTCTTCTAGTGGAAACAGGCCAGCCGGGAGCGATGGAAGTGGCCGAGCGGTTACGGGTGGCGATACGAGAAATGATCCTGCCGTCAGTGGGCCAGATTACGGCCAGTTTTGGGGTTGCAGAATGTCCGATTGGCGGGCAAACTGCGGCAGAGATGTTGAATTCGGCTGACGTGGCTCTGTATGAAGCCAAACGATCTGGACGGGACAGGGTTGTTGGCTGGCGGCCCGTGAAATCGGAGTCAAGCGCGAACTCAGTGGTCATTCCTGACGTACAGTCCGATGAGCTTGTCCAGTAAATCTTCCGGGCAGGCTAAATTGGGACAGATGCAATAATTATGGCCGACTACAAAGAAAAGCTCGATGAATGGCAGCAGGCAGCGCTTCGTAAAGCGCGCGAACTAGACGAGAAATATTCCATCTCTGATATCGTCGGTGATGGCGCACGTGCCGCAGAAGAAGCCGCGCGTCGTGGCGCGGAAACGGTCGCGAGCGGAGCCGAACGATTGCGAGCCGAAGCTGATCGTATCGCAGAGGATCGGAATACGACAGACGCAGCTCGTCGAGCGGCAGGCGAAGCGGTTCGGGGCGCAAAGAAGGCAGGCGAGGTGTTCCGCGACGTTGCCGGTGACGCAGGCAAGAAAGCCAGCGAAGTTTTAGGCGATGCCAAGACGTACTACGATCGCGCGTCGAACATTTACGACACCGGTGCGAGATTCACTCGCGCGTCGTCGGCAGCCACTTCAGGCTTACTCAAAGCTCGCGACTGGATCAAAGAGAATCCCGGAAAAGCAGCGGTCGTTTCTGTGTCGTTGGTGCTTGGTGTGCGCATGGGCGCAGCGCTACCAGGTCTCGACGCCGTTCTGCTTGGCGCTCATCCACACTGGTTAACGCACTCGGCGCTGCCGGTTTACGGCCTAAAAAAGGTCAGCCAGAAGTTTGATAAGCACCTGAAGAAGCAGGAAGAGTTGATCGGCAAAGGCGAACTCACTGAAGCTGAACAACAGCGCGTTGAGTTTGAACGAAACATCGCGAAATACGTTGGTGCTCCGTTGTTAGGCGCATTTAGCTGTGCTGCGGGTGCTGCGATGTGGGCGCAGATCTTTCAGCCCGGAAGAATAACTGGCGCGCCGATCAGTTGGTTACTTGGTGGCAACCCATTTCTCGATGGCGTCTGGCTCTTCGCGAATGGACTGATCTGTTTCCACCAGGGCTATCAGTTCTTTATGATAGCCTTGGCTAATCAGGAAGATGTAGCGAAGGTTATGAGAGAGATCAAAGGACTGTTACCTGCCGCGAATGTTAGTTAGCTCCGCATTACGGATCGAATCCTGATGAAAAAAATCCTCATGTTGGTTGTGCTGATTTCATCAGCCAACTTCAGTCTCACTGCACAATCTCAGGATCGTCAGAAGCCTAAGCCTTCAGAACGTGTTTATGTCTTAGAACCGCCGCCCGATACGAAGAGCTGGAAGGAATTTACATCTGAAGACGGACGGTTCTCGATCGTCTCACCGGGCGCACTCGAGCACTCGGAGAAGTACGTCGCCCTACCTGCGGGCGGGACCATGAAAGTGCATGTATTCCTATTCACGGCGAACGCGGAATACGGAGTTACTTACTGTGACTATCCATTTCAGATCGAAGGCACGGGTACGGTGCGGGAGTTCATGGATGCCGTTCGTGACGCGGGCGTCAAAGGTATTAACGGCAGACTGCTGAATTACGAAGAGACTGCCTTCGACGGACATCCCAGTCGCTTCTATAGCGTCCAGTATGGTTCTCAGTATGGCTTTCTTCTAGTCACGAGAACGATTGTGGTCGGCAGCCGACTTTATATGGTTACGACAACCTATCGCAAAGCTGATCTGCCAACCGTCGTTCGTATGTACGAGGAGTGGGCGAACAGATTTCGAGAGTCATTTAAACTGCTTCCCGCAATCAGACCCGCAGTTATTCAAAGTCCGGATCATGAAGGAAACAGTCAGTGAGCCCCGACGCTACCGCGTTCCGTACGTACTGCTTTATACAATTCCGGATCAGACGTTCAAACCCAAACGACAGAGGAAGACTTTTAATGAAATCATTCATGCTAGTGAGCTTGGTTCTTATCGGAGTTACTTTCCCGCTCTCAGCCCAAACACAAAATCGCGCCAAGCCTCAGGAGCCTGAATCCATTCTCGAACCGCAGGTGAATCCAAATAATTGGAAAGAGTTCTCGTCAATCGAAGGACGGTTTTCGATTGTGGCGCCCGGTGCCCTTGAACAACGAGAGCAAGTTGTGATGACGCAGCTGGGAATACCAGTCAAGCTTCATTTTTTCAGTATCTTTGTTAATGCACAATATACGGTCTCGTATGGCGACGAAGGATCTCCGATTGAGGGTACCGGTAAGGAGAAGATGTTTTTGGAGACCTTCCGTGATTTAGGTGTACAGGCTGTCAAAGGCCGGCTGCTAAACGACCTTGAGATCAAATTCGAGGGACATCCGGCGCGTCTTTACACCATGGAATACGGAACCGAAATCAAACACTTGCTTACGGCCAAGACAATAATCGTTGGACGCCGCTTCTACATAATTTCCACAACATACAGTCGGGAGATGTCACCAGAAACCCTTCGCATTCATGAGGAGTGGGCGGCACGATTTCGCGACTCCTTCAGGCTGCACCCAGTAGTTCAGGATCCGAGTTCGCCTAACCCGCTCAATCTAAATTAACAACCCGAGCACACTGGCTCGCACGTCCATTGTCCTTTGCTCTTGGTCCACTGAATTCGGCAAACCTCCCGGCTCTTCTCGCCTGTCTCAACGAAAAGACTTCCACTGGACCTGCTCAATTTAGACGATCCCAGATCCGTATCTCGGTAAATCCAGTAGAGGCTATATCTATCGCCCGGACGCTCTATGAAGATAACAAGACTATATCGGTCCTTATCGGTCTTCGTTTTATTCACAATCAAAAGCGCGAGACCGTAAGCTCCGGCGATTTCGCCATAGTTGTACACCATTCGCGGTTCGCCAAAATCATCACTTCGAGCGACTCTGAAATCGCTGTTGCGAGGAACGCGGGCCCACGCACGGCGAAGACCAACAACCCGTTCTTTTGATAACGGCCAGACCCCAGATAAGAAATCCTTCACGGACTGCTCAGGCTCGGGAGGTGGGCTTGGCATCGCGTTCGATTGAACGGCAGTTGGTTTGGGAACGACTTTCTTTTCCGCTGAGCCGTAGCCGCATGCAGTCGCGAGGACGCAAGCTCCAATCATTAGAGCCGTCAGCAGATCGAATCGAAATCTCACCCTGCTGTTTTACTTATAACTCAGGTATTGGACAACGTGGTTCGCCACATCAATCAGGAAGGGATCTACTGACTGTTTTCTTGCTTAATGGATTGTGATCGGGAACGGCACGAAGCACAGCACAAACACCAGCAACGTCAGGATCGCCACCAGCACTCGCTTCATTCCCAGTGGCTCCATTGTTGCCGGCTGCGGATGACGGACCTTCAACATAATCCCCAGCAACACTGCGTACAAGAATCCGCTTGGACTACCATGCCACCAGTATCCAAGTACCGCGAGAACTACCACTGTTGCGAACGCAACTCGTCCCATCATTCGATGGGCGGTTTGGCCGAACACGGCAAATGTCCCATGTCCGCCATCCAGTTGGCCCACTGGCATCAGGTTCAAACTCGTAACCAGTAAACCAATCCACGCAGCCATGTAGTACGGATTGATCGGCGAGTACGGATCGAGTGGCACTCGCAAGATCTTCGCTACGAGACGAAACAACAGCGGGTCATTAAAAACAATTCCGTGTGCTGGCTGGCCCAGGCCCGGTTGTGTGGCGAGTAGGCCAATAATCGAGATCGGTAAGGCAACGATGAAGCCGGCTAATGGACCGCCGAGCCCAATATCAAACAATGCGCGGCGTGAAGGAATCGGCGAACGGATTTTGATGAAAGCGCCGAAAGTGCCGGCGATGAAAAGTGGCGGCGCGGGAATGAAGTAGGGAAGTGTTGCCCTCACGCCGTAATACCGGCACGCGAGGTAATGACCCATCTCGTGCGCGAACAGGATCGATAACAACGAAGTAGCGAACGCAACTCCCTGGACCAGCAAAGACGGATGCTGAATTATTTGCTGCAGAAGTGCCGCAACAGAGTTCAGGTAGCCGAGTGGCACATAGAGAACGTAGTCGATGGGTGTTCGCAAAGGCGGTTCAAGAACATCCGGCTCAGGTGCAATCAACATCGTTCCCGCGAGGATTGCCGTGATTAATGTGAGTGCGAACAGACTTCCGTGAATCTTCCATTCGCGAGAGGTAATGCGCACGGGCGCTTGCTGTGGTCGAAAGACATGCCGCGGCGCTTCGCTTATTTCGGGAGGGATTGTGTTGCCGATGGTTTCGTCAAGACTCATTGTAGGGAACCAGTGTGCTGGTTTAGTTTTCGCCGCGCAAGTTCTCTCTGTCTTGTGACAAACACTCAAGCTCCCAGAAACAGCTCCACCGAATGTCCGATATGCTTTTAGCTTGTTGATGAGTTACCCCATCACAACGGAGTGGTACTGACTCGTTACACTGCGTTCTGTGAATTCTTAGAAGTCGTCGTCGGAATGTGTCTCGCCTTCTCCATCGTCGTGAGGTTGGAGTTCCTTTCCGGGTTTGAAGCGGATGGTTTTGCCTGAGGGGATTGCTACTTCTTCGCCTGTTCGTGGATTTCGCCCGACACCCCGTTTGCGGGGTTTTACGACAAACACCCCAAAACCTCGTAACTCAATTCGCTCACCCCTTGTCAGTGCTTCTTTCATTGAATGAAAAAGCGCCTCAACTGCTTGTTCGGCTTTCATCTTTGGAACGCCGGTTTTGTCAGCGACGCGATTGATGATGTCCAGTTTAATCACGACCAGGGGCCTCTTTTCTCCACTCGGTTGAGGGATGCTCTGGGCTTTAAGGGCAGGTGAGGATGATAGAAAGGGGCCAACAGACTGTCAAGGAATTGCTCGTGTGATAATTGCCGCATCAGCATCAAATACTAGTTTGACAAGCGACAAACTCAAAGCTAACCTCAAATTTGATCGGCAACCAAAGCATTTAAATAGCTGATCTAAGTGAAGAATTATGTTTGGAATAAGAAGACGTCGGCCGCCACCGTTTGGTGGAATTGATATCGACGACGACAAAGACATTCAAATCCATCACCCGCAACAGACCGCGGGTGGAGATTTGTGGTCGGAAGCCAGGCTGTTACTGCGCGATCTTGTTTTTGCGCTGATGATCGCCGCGCTTGTGATCGTATTCATCGTGCAGCCGGTAAAAGTGGAAGGCACTTCTATGTTGCCGCGGCTTCATGATGGGGAGCGAATCTTCGTCAACAAGCTGATCTACTACGACGAGTATGGCTGGGCGCCCAAAGTGGATCGCGGTGACATCGTGGTGTTCTGGTTTCCTGAGGATCCGTCGAAGAGCTACATCAAGCGCGTGATTGGATTGCCGGGAGATACGGTGGAAGTACACGAAGGGGTAGTCCGCGTGAATGGCCGTGACATTGAGGAAGACTACCTAGATCCGAGTCTGAACCTCGCGCATCGCACGCAGCCGCCGATCTACGTCAAACCTAACTACTATTTTGTGATGGGCGACAATCGCGATAATTCAAGCGATTCAAGAATCTGGGGACTCGTGCCCAAAAAGTACATTTACGGAAAAGCACTGTTCCGCTATTGGCCGATTTCAGCTGCTAGCGTGATCCATCACGAAGATATCCGTACTCCAGCATCACCTTTTCCAAGCTCTAACCCTGAGAGTCTGAGCCCTGAGATTCAAAGCCAGGATTCGCCCGCAGCAAATGAAAATCCCTAACTTGATTTGTAGTTGTTTTCAATGACCGACTGGCTGCGAACGTTTGTATTGGTTCTTTTCTCACCGCTGCGTGGATTGCGGGACATTCGTGAGCAAAGCACGCTGGCGCAAAGCGGACTGTTTGCGCTTCTGGTTCACGGCAGCTTCTTGTTCTATCTCACCTGGCATTACCTCCGTGACGTTATCGGCTCGACGGGCGCTTTAGTCTTCTCTTCTATCCTGCAGGCTGCAGGTGCGTTGATTTTCATCGCTGTCGTATTCGTTCCCTTGTCACTCTTCTTTGCCAACCTGTTTGAGCGACGGGCTGGCTTTCGATTGTTGATGCAGCAGGAGTATTCCGGCCTGTTGACGACTGTTTTCTACGCCATGACAGCCGCAAGCGTGATTGCACTAGCGCTGACTGCAGTTGGCAACGTAACCGGATTATTGCCGAGACTCGCGACGCGAATGTTTGAGTTTCAGTCGTCGCAACCTGGCGCGATAAAACCAGAGATGTTGCCGGGCTTCGATCCGCGCCTGTATCGCCCCGGACTGATAGGAATCGGCATTGTGTATTTAACCCTGCTCGTAAGTTTCGGAATCTGGGCAACGATGGCGATCCGCGTTGTACTGAGACTCTCATGGCTGCGATCAGTGTTCATCGTTTTCATCAGCGCGACATTGCTGTTTCCGGCCGCGCTTATAGTGATGCCGATCTTCACGACGATACTCGCGTCGCCATTCCTATTGTTACTCGTGTTTCTGTTCTTACGCGGATACCTCGGCGAGATTAGTCGCAATCACCGCGCGCGCGTTGCGTTCAAGCAGAATCTTGAAGCGGCGACTTTGAATCCGGCCGATGCATCCGCCCATTACAACCTTGGCTTGATCCATCAGCAGCGTGGCGATCTCAACGAGGCAAATGAAAGTTTCAACAAGGCGATTGAGATTGATAAAAATGAAGTAGATGCGCACTACCAGCTCGGCCGCATTGCTCGCCAACAACAGCGCTTAGGCGATGCGATTCGTCACTTTGAACAGGTAGTGACACGTGAGCCCGCGCATTCCCAATATGAAATCTGGCGCGAGGTAGGATCGACTTACATTGAGGCCGGCCAGTACGAGGATGCGCGTAACGCGCTCGAGCAGTTTCTGGAACATCGACCTTCAGATCCCGAAGGTTTATATCTGATGGGGCGTGCCCACGCAGGACTTGGAGACAAACGTGAGGCGGCAAGCCTGATGCAGGCTTGTATCGAGGCGGTTAAGACATCTCCGGCGTATAAATATCGGACCAGCAAGCGTTGGCTGAATGAAGCGCAGCAATTCATAAAGAGTAGTCAGTAGTCCGTTGTCCGTTGAGGTTTCGAGGGCGAACAATTTCGTGGCAAACAGTCAGTACCGAAAACGCGGTAGCGTCGGGTCTGCCGTTAACACTCAAGCGAGTGAGTAATAAGCACGACCCGACGCTACCGCGTTTCGGTACTGACTGTTTGCCACTGAATTGAACGAGCGGCACCAGTCGCTTCCGTTCTATTGTGGTTGCAAATAAACAAGAAAGACACTAGCGAACTCAATGTCCAAACCAACACCCCATGCTCTCCTCGCTCTCGAAGACGGTCGTACATTTCGTGGCCGATCGTGGGCCGCTGAAGGCGAAGTGTGCGGTGAAATGGTCTTCAACACTTCAATGACCGGTTATCAGGAAGTGTTAACGGACCCATCTTATGCGGGCCAGATTGTTTGCATGACCTATCCGCTCATTGGCAATTACGGTGTTAACAAAGAAGACTCCGAATCATCGCGACCCTGGGTAGAAGGATTTGTCGTGCGCGAAGCGAGCCGCATCACCTCGAGCTGGCGTGCAGAAGAGAGTCTTGCCGATTATCTGAAACGCTGGAACATCGTTGCTATTGAAGGGATCGACACACGCGCGCTCGTGCGTCACATACGCGACAAGGGAGCCATGCGTGCATGTTTGTCGACGGTCGACCTCGATGAAACGAGTCTCGTGCAAAAGGCGCGGCAATCACCGCCGATGGAAAATCGGGAACTGGCAAGTGTTGTTACTACGGGTGAGCCGTACGAGGTTCCTGCCGTTGGAAAAGAGCAGTTCCACGTGGTGTGCCTCGACTTCGGAGTAAAAAGAAATTCCTTGCGGGAGCTTGCCGAACGTGGTTGTCGAACCACGGTCGTTCCGGCTTCAACTCCGGCCGAACAAGTGATGGCCTTGAATCCAGATGGCATCTTTCTTTCCAATGGACCGGGCGATCCGGCTTCGATGAATAAGGAAGTGAACGAGATTCGCGAATTGCTGAAGACGCAGCGACCGATGTTTGGCATCTGTTTCGGCCATCAACTCCTTGGTCGAGCATTTGGTGGCGACACATTCAAACTCACGTTTGGTCATCGTGGTGGTAATCAGCCGGTGAAAGAAGTAAGCGGTGGCGGAGTTGAAATCACGTCGCACAATCACGGCTTTGCAGTGCGTGCGGAGAGTTTGCCACCGGAAGTAGAAGTGACGCACATCAACCTCAACGATCGTTGCGTCGAAGGTATGCGACACAAGACACTGCCGGTTATCTCAGTGCAGTACCATCCTGAAGCCGCACCCGGTCCACACGATGCAGAACATCATTTCCAGCGGTTTGTCGACTTGATGAAGAAGCGAAAAGAGTGAAGCAGATCCACCAATTACACAGATTACACAGATTAAGACCTTAGACAGCAAAGTTGAGCAAAGCGGCAACCTTCGCTGGTTAAAGTCTTAATCTGTGTAATCTGTGTAATCGGTGGATCTGCTTAGTCTTCCAGCGGCATTTGAAGCTCACCGGTATTTAGGTCGGGGCGAGCTCTCGACATCTCGTCAGCTGTGGTATTTGGTCCGAGCTCACCGAGGCTCTTGGCCGGAATTGTTTTCGGAGTGCTTGGCTCGAGAAGATCTGCAAGTCCCTCACTACCGCGATGCTCCATCCAGTGTCGATAGCTCACGGTTAGGATTGCAACCACCGGAATCGCCAGAAAGATGCCTGCAACTCCCGCCAATTCATGCCCGGCGAGTATCGCAAAGATTACCGCCAGCGGGTGAAGGTGAATGCCTTGACCGATCAACCGGGGATAGATGAAGTAGTCTTGAACTACTCGCATAACTCCCAAAAACAGCAGGATGAAAAAAGCTGAGAGCGGCCCAGCATGTAGGGTTGCAAGGAGCGCGGCAAGAATCGCCAGACTCAGTGGACCAACGAGCGGGACGAATTCAAATAGACCGGCGATGAAACCCATCACGACTGGGCCAGGCAAGCCAAGCAGTGTGAAGCCGATGGCACAGATAATTCCGATAAAAAGACAAGCCGTCAGTTGCGCGCGAATGTAAGCAGCGAGTGTACTGTTAACATCCTGAAAGAACTCATCGCCGCGCCAACGCCAGCGCCCTCGGGGAAGCATCTGCAAAGCGGATCGTCTGAACGCCTCGGCATCTTTCAAGAGGAAAAAAGCGAGTATAGGAATCAAGATTAGCCAGGGGAGATAGCCAAGGTAACCAATCGCGTGTGTGACGAAGTCGCTAACGGTCTGGCTGACTTTTTCAATAAGTCCGGGTACCGCATTGTTGACTGCATCCACCAGTGGGCCCGGCATGCGGTGCGAACGGAAGTATTCATTCAGTTGTTGCGTTCGTTCACCGAGAGTTACCCAATAACCCTTAGCTTGACCCGCAAATTCCGGAAATTGAGTTCCAAGACTCGGAACAATCAAGTAGAGCGCGAGCACGATACCCGCAGCCATGACCACGTAAGCAAGACAGATCGCTGCGACGCGCGGCAATGCGAATGTGCGCCCGCGGATTGCCACCGGCCGACGAATAAACTCTACAAGTGGTGATACGAGGTAGGCGAAGAAGATCGAAAGCACTAACAGCAGGATGACGCCGGTTAACTTGACGATCATCCAAAGGACCACGGCGACCGCCAGGACCACTACAATTACCCGCAGGACGACGCGTGTAGGCGGGCCGTAAATCTCATAAGCCGTGCGATTCGATGCGCCGGCGCGATCTATGTTTCTCTCTTTACTCAATAGCGCCTATTCAAAGCCTGGAATGCAAACGACCAATCAGATTGCGCACCCCATTCTGATCACTCGCCGTTAGCTTCTGAAACTCAACTCCGAATGTATCCGGTGTGCCGTGATGTACTACCGCACCGCGCAACGACAAAGCGTCTTCGGCATCGAGCAGAAGCAGGCCGAGTTGGTCGCCTACCTTAACGTTCGGGCAAGCGGGAAGATTCTTTACGCGAACACCGCCTAAACTTATATCGCCCGGTTCGCCAATGCCGATCGATTCCTTCAGAGTTTCATCTTCAATTGCCAGCATCACGCGAGAGCTAACATAGTATCGCGGATGTCGTCGCCGGTCGTGGGTTGGGAGTTCCTCATGGTCGGGAGTTCTAGGGCTTGTCATCAGGAGAAACCTCAGTTAGCTAATTCGTCATCATCCTGGTCAGTCTCCTCTTCGGTCTCACCTTCAGGTGGAGGCGGAGGAGGAGCCACCCTGGGTGCGGCTGGTTCCCAGATCAATCCTTTCCATTCGTCGGTTTCACCCAGTAGCTGTAATGCGGCTAACGGGTGGCCGGGGTTTCGTTCAATACGCAATACTTCGGCGATCACCTGCAGTCGCTCACCGCCTTCACCAAGTACCTCGAGGCGTACACGACTGCCAACATCCGGCAAGTGTCTGGGCAAGTGGACGAGTGTTCCTTCCGGCCCGACATTCTCTGTGATGCCCTCAGCAACTACATGTTCTCCGTTTGCGTCCCACTCTGCTTTAACTTCAAGACTGGCGAGATAACGCGGGCCTTGGCGGTTGTCAGTGTCTAAGTGGCGAGTCATAAGCAAATCTCCCCGGAGTGCGACAAAGGGCGAGTACACTCCAAACGCATTGGCGTTATTCCTCTTCGGTTCTCAACTTTTCCAACACTGAAAAGTCCTCGAGCGTCGTTGTGTCTCCTGCGACTGAACCGCTCGTGGCGATTTCTCTTAACAGCCGGCGCATGATCTTTCCCGAACGTGTCTTTGGGAGGGAATCAGTAAAGCGAAGATCATCCGGTCGTGCGAGTGCGCCGATCTCTTTTACAACGTGCGCACGTAACTCCTTATTGAGCTCGTCAGACGGCGAATGTGATCCTTCGAGCGTTACAAAGGCGACAATGGCAGAACCTTTCAATTCGTCGGGTCGTCCAACCACTGCTGCCTCAGCCACTGCTTCATGCGAAACGAGCGCGCTTTCAACCTCCGCTGTACCCAACCGGTGACCGCTGACGTTTATAACGTCGTCGATGCGACCCATTATCCAAAAATATCCGTCCGCGTCGCGTCGTGCGCCGTCGCCGGCAAAATAAATCCCCTCGATTTGCGACCAGTACTGTTCTCGGTAGCGTTCGTCGTCGCCCCAGATGGTTCTCAACATCGAGGGCCATGGTCGCTTGATCACAAGGTAACCGCCTTCATCCGCTCCAACGGCTTTGCCATCTCGAGTCAAAACGTCAACTTCGATACCCGGAAACGGTTTTGTGCCTGAGCCGGGCTTCGTTGGTGTAGCACCCGGAATTGGCGTGATCATGATTGCTCCCGTTTCAGTTTGCCACCAGGTATCAACAATCGGGCATCGACCTTTGCCGATAATCTCGCGGTACCACATCCAAGCCTCAGGATTGATTGGCTCACCAACTGTCCCTAGTAAACGCAACGTTGATAAGTCGTGCTTGAGTGCCCAGTGCTCGCCCCATTTAATGAAGGCGCGGATGGCAGTTGGCGCAGTGTAGAAAATGTTGACCCTGTGTCGTTCAATCAGTGACCAGAAACGATCCGGCTCGGGAAAATTCGGCGCTCCTTCGTACATCAACACGGTCGCACCATTCGACAATGGTCCATAAACGACGTAGCTATGACCTGTCACCCAACCGATGTCGGCGGTACACCAGTAGATGTCTTCGTCCTTGAGATCAAAGACCCATTTGGATGTCAGGTGTGCCTGCAACAGATAACCGGCCGTGGTGTGCAGAATACCTTTTGGCTTTCCGGTCGTTCCTGATGTGTACAGAATGTAGAGCGGATGTTCGCTATCAAGTTGTTCAGCTGGACAATCGGCATCGACGGTAGCGATCAGTTCGTGCCACCAGAAATCACGACCGGCTTGCATGTGCAACGGCGATCCGGTGCGGCGAACGACGATACAGGACTTCACTGAAGGAGTTTCCTTTAACGCTTCGTCGACGGCGGCCTTAAGTTTTACTTCACCGCCCCGCCGCCAACCACCGTCAGCCGTCACGACGACTTTGCAACTCGCGTCGTTGATACGATCAATCAATGCCGCGCTTGAGAAGCCGCCAAACACGACGGAATGAGTTGCGCCGATACGCGCGCACGCGAGCATTGAGATTGCGAGTTCTGGAATCAAGGGCATGTACAGCGCAACACGATCCCCACGCTCGACACCCAAGTACTTCAGAACATTCGCAAACCGGCACACTTCCGTATGAAGCTGTTGATACGTAAGCGTGCGTTGATCTCCCGGTTCGCCTTCCCAAATCAAGGCTGCTTTATTTCGCCGCCAGCTCGAAAGATGACGGTCAAGACAGTTATACGACACGTTCAGTTTGCCGCCGAGGAACCACTGTGCGTGTGGCGCTTCCCATTCGAGCACCTTGTCCCATTTTTTGAACCAGTGAAGTTCTTCGGCCATGCGCGCCCAGAAGCCTTCCGGGTCCGCCCTCGCTTCTGACCGGAGCGCTTCCAGCTCAGCCATCGATTTAATATGAGCCTGTTTGGAGAAATGTTCTGGTGGAGGGAAGACGCGGTCTTCAGTCAGTACTGAATCGATGTTCGTTACGACGCTCGACATAAATCCTATAAGTTTCCACGAAGGCTTCTCTTGCTTTGCGTGCCTGTGTACCACAGAATCGCTTGGCGCGCCAAGACGTTGTCATAGCGAAACGATATGAAAGAGTATTTGTTTGTTTATGGAAGTCTGCGTAGTTCGGGTGTAGTTCCTGCAGAAATCGCAGCTGTGGCAAGCAGGTTTCGCCGGCTCGGCGCCGCCCAGGTAAGAGGCCGGCTGTACGACTTCGGCAGCTACTGCGGTGCAGTATTGGACAGGAGTGGGAACAGTGTCGTTCACGGTGAACTTGTTGAGTTGCCGTCAGACGAAGACGTGCTACAGGCCCTCGATCGATATGAGGAGATCGATCCGGCTGACGTCGAGAACAGTCTTTTCGCACGTCAGAGGACGACGGTACGATTAGCTGAAGGATCGGATCATACGGCTTGGATTTATGTTTACAACAAGCCGACGTACGACGCATCCGTGATAGAAGGTGGAAACTATCAGCAATCGAAGACCAAAGTATAGTACGACCCAACATTGGAGGTTTACTCAACATACCGCGGGAGGATTTTGGCTATGGACCGCGCGAAACTCGGTGACGTAGAAATAGAATACGAAGTTAAGGGCGATGGAGAGCCGGTTGTCCTTATTCATCCCGGTGTATTTACTGATTGGTTTGCACCTCTTCGCCAGGAACCAATTCTTGCCAGCCGTTATCGCCTCGTCCATTTTCATCGCGTGGGTTGTAAGGGAAGCAGTCGTGTTGAAGGGCCGGTTAGTTTCGTCGAACAAGCTGCGCACATCGGTCTCTTGATGGGTCATCTCGGGATCGGCCAAGCACATGTAGTAGGTCACTCGTCCAGCGGAAATGTCGCACTACAGTTGGCTTTAGATTGTGGTGAAGCCGTGCATTCAATGGCAGTTCTTGAGCCGGCGCTAATGTCGGTCCCAAGTGTTGTGACATCACGGGCATTTGTCGGAGCAGCTCTCGAACGTTTTCGTGAAGGCGACGCGGCCACAGCAATCGATATCTTTTTAAAAGGAACTTGCGGTCCTCAGTATCGTCCGTTGTTGGACAAAGCATTGCCGCACAGCTTCGGTCAATACGTAGAGGATGCGGGTATATTCTTTGAACAAGAGTTTCCTGCGCTACAGCAATGGTCGTTCACGAGAGACGATGCCCAACGCATCCTTCAGCCCGTCCTGGCAGTCGTGGGATCGCGCAGTCTTGAGTACGATCCAATTTGGAGTGAGCGCCAGCAGTTATTGCTGGATTGGCTTCCCAACGTGGAGCCGTTGACGGTTAATGCGACGCACTTGTTGGAAGTCGAAAACCCCCGCGAGCTGGCTGAAGGGTTGGTCGAGTTTTTCGGGCGTCATCCGCTTTGATCTAAAGCTATGACAACATCATGAAACTTCACGTCGGCACCAGCGGCTACAGCTACAAAGAATGGAAGGGTAGCTTTTATCCGGAGAAGCTTCCGGCAAAAGAGATGCTGCCTTATTACGCGTCGAAGCTTTCGGCGGTTGAGCTCAACAACACTTTCTACCGCATGCCGCAACAAGCCATGGTCGAGAGTTGGAATGCGCAGGTCCCGGATGATTTTCGATTTTCAGTCAAGGCTTCACAGCGGATCACACATTTCAAGCGTCTGAAGGATGCCGAAGCTGAGGCGAAGTATCTGCTCGAAACTGTAGGAGCGTTGAAAGAGAAGCTCGGAGTTGTGTTGTATCAACTACCGCCCAACATGAAAAAAGATCTCGAGCGATTGCAGAACTTCGTGAAGAATCTACCGGCTGATGTGCGCGCCGCATTTGAGTTTCGTCATCCCACGTGGTTTGACGACGATGTTCTCGAGGTCCTCAAAAACCAAAACCTCGCCCTTTGTATTTCAGATACGGACGATCTGCCGGTGACCCACATTGATCGGACATCTGACTGGGGCTATTTGCGTTTGCGCCGGGTGAACTATTTGAAAGACGATCTAGTTGAATGGTCCAAGCGGATAGAGACTCAGAATTGGACGACGGCTTTCGTGTTCTTCAAACATGAGGACGAAGGAACGGGACCACGATTGGCGCGTGAGTTTATTGAGATAGCGGCAGAGTAAAAAGAATCCACAGATTACACAGATTAAGAGCCAAGACAGCTAAGTTGAGTTCGGGCGCTCCCGCGGTGCCTGGATCACCAGTCACTACTCACCGTACCTGTCTTAGCCCTTAATCTGTGTAATCTGCGTAATCTGTGGATGTTCTTAGATCAGAAATTACCGCCGCAAGTTGGATGTCCGCAGTCGCAATCGATCTCGATCGTTTTACCGGATCCTTCACAAGATGCACTGCAGTACTTTCCCCCTGGTTGAGGGGGACAGGTGCACGCGGGATTCTTACACGTCTTCTCCTTCTCATCGTCTGCCATAGGAGTCCTCCTGAATTATTTCTTGTAGGTTTGGAGTTTCAGAGTAGCACAACTCCACGCGCAGCATAAGCGCACTGAGGGACACGCCAATCTGTGTCAGAGAGGCTATTCGCTTATTGCTTTACCACGAAGCGCTTTGGACCGACGGTGACACGCGCCTCCGGGTTGTAGTAGTCATACAAGATCGAAGCAGACGATTGGGCGTTCATTGCCATTCGTGGTCTGAATTTGAATTCAAATTCGCTCCCGCCACCTCGCGGCCACAAATAAACTACGACGCGATCTGGAAGCACATCGTACTGATCGATTGCCCAGTTGGAAGATTTCAGCGCCGTATCCAGTGAGCCTCGATCTACATCAGCCCCCGGAGGCAGACCGATTTCAGCGAGCATCATTCCGTACCCACGAAAACCGACACGCTCCGCTTTCACACGGCAAGTCACGGTTTCCATCACGCGCGCAGCCGTCTTATCGCACATGGTGTCTAGCCGAAGAGTCTTGGAGTCGGCACTAACCTCCGCGTCTGGTGAAGTGCTCCAGGGAATCCAATACGTTCCAACGATCTGAACACTTGCAGCAGCGCTATTAGTAGCACGTTTGAGTTCGATCGTGTTGTTACCCTTTTGTATCACACTTGTGATATCGACCATCAGTGGCCCGACTGTCTGTCGACTCACAGGGAGTTGCACCGAATTGAACTTCTGGTTGTTCACCCAAATCTCAACATTATCGTTTGCGTTTTGTTGCGGACTCAGCGGCATCACTGTCAACAAGCTGTTCAAGACATTGATCGTCGCCTGACCTGAATACCAAACTCCGTATCGATCCTTTTCGCGCATTAAGAAAAGCAGACCGTGATCAATCAGTTCATCCTTGATCCCGTCTGCTCGCTGTTGGGCCAGGGCTTGGAGGGCAAGTGCTGTCGTCTCCACTCTGCCAGCCATGCCCCAACCATAAAATGGAGTGTTGCTCTCCAGCACCCAATACGCTGCTCGGGTTGATTGTTTCGCCAGTTTCCGTAATCGGTTGTTAGCGTTCGCTGCGCGTGACGGTTCGCAGGCGCTTGATGCGGCGAGTGAGTATGAAGCAATCAGATACGGCTCATCGATCTCATTACTGCGGCGCTCAAGATAATCTAACGACCTCTTCAGCGCGGTCTTCACAGACGTCGGTGTAGCTTGGTTTGCTCCGCATGACGAGCTTGCGGCCAATGACCGAGCGACTAGTGCCGTGAGCATTCCTGTCTGCCGTTCATTCTCTGCCTTGCTCCACGAGATGGCTGGCCAACTTCCGTCTTGCCGCTGGCGATTCAAGAGCCATTCACGGGCGCGGGCTATGGCGTTGCTATCCACGTCCGTGAAAGTCGATGCGTCAGTGAGGAAACGAAGCGCATACGACGTCAACGCAACGTCACCATCTCCTCGTCCCCAGTAGGTGAATCCGCCATCCGCAACTTGATACCCAAGTAGTTTCTGATAGCCGATCTGCAGATATCGACGCGCCTTTGCAGCGACTACAGCGTCCTGCTGCGTTTGCTTCAAATACCGAAGAACGAGAACGCTAGGATACGTCGAAGAGATTGTCTGTTCTGCGCATCCATACGGCCGCTGCAAAATGGCTTCAACACTCTCCCAAACATGACTCATCAGGTTTGGGTAAACCTTCAGTTCAACGTGCGCGGAGTTGCTTATCGTTTCGTTGGGCAAGTCAAACCTCAAATTAACCGACTGAGTGAAAAGGTCAGTCACCGCAATCGCCTTTTCCTCACCGTCAGGATGAACTGTTACAGGTTTCTCAATCGCGTCGCTAAAATCGGATCCCAACGCTGTAAGGCGCTGCTTACCATTCGAAATTGGCAACGTCGCTTGAATATCGAAAAACTGGGTGGCTGAATCGCGAGCGGCTACGTCAGTTTTCTTCCGCGCCACACTCATTGAAAACCAATTCTCTGGTTTAAGTTCGAGATCTACGGTTTGTTTCTTCGTCAAATAGTTTCGTACGACAACCGGAAGTGAAATCTGATCACCCTCTGTGAGAACTTGTGGTGGTTCGAGTTCGGCGAAGAACGGTTGGAATGTCTTAATCTCAGTTTCAGCAACACCAATCTCGCCGCTCTCGGTGGAACTGATCACAGACATTTTCCATGTTGTGATGTTGTCCGCGAGCTTGAACTCGACGTGCGCTCTACCTTTCTTGTCGGTTATTAATTCTGGCTGCCATACAAGTGTTTCAGGGAAGTACTCGCGCAAACGTGGCGTTGAGAACGGTTGTTGTCCTTTATCTGGACGCGCCGTCGGTACTTTCGGCAGTACCGCTTTCACCTTTGTAACCGACAAGGAAGCGCTTTCGGTTACAAGGTTATTTACAGCCCCTCCCGACACTGTTACGGTCTCAGTTACTGAAGCTGGTTCAAGCGTCACATTTAACTCAAACACCGTCGCCACTTGGACAACCACACTCGTAACCACGAGTGCCTTAAAACCCGCAGCCTCAACTCGCAGTTCGTATGTTCCTGCTGGCAGATTTCGTAGTAGGTAGCGTCCCTCGTCGTTACTGGTGGAGGTGAACACATTACTAACTGCTGGCGCGCTCGCAGTAACCGTCGCGCCTCTAATCACAGCGCCGTTGGGGTCGTTAACCGTGCCTGTGATCGCTCCAGTCGCGCCTGAGAACGTCGCCAGGATGGTTGGAGATTTGGGTTGCGAGTCCCTGGCCGATTGTTGAGAACGCGTAACAGAAAAAGTTGCTACGTCGAAATCGTCGTAGGTCCCTTCCTTAGCGTCTGCTCCCTTGCTTCGAAATTTCGCGTTAAGAACAACGGAGGTGATGGGTTTGAGTTCGAGATGCTGAATTCTCTCGCCGTTACTCACACTGCGCGATTCCATCCGTACCTGATCTCCGAAGAAAGAAAGCGTGTTGAAGGTGATGTAGTATGGAGTTCCCCACGGGTCGTAGATCCTGTCTAGATCAATACCTGCCGGAAGCAACGCTTCGCGCATTTCGTCCCTCGATTGCGGAAACCCGGAAGTACGCGCTTGTTCGTCTAGCCGGGCATCGATCTTTTTCCGTAACTCGGCGAAATAATCGAGGCGAGACTGCCAGAGACTAAACTCGTAACCGATCGGCTCAGTTGTCGTAACACTCACAACATGATTAGTTCCGTCGACATAGAACCTGAACGCGTAAGGCTTGAGCCAACGGTCCTTTAGAGTGTCGAGGTTTACACCGAGAGGCATGAGCTCATCGCGCAACGTGTTGTAATCGCGAATGAATCCGCCAGTGCGTTGATGAAAACTTGTGACCGCCTTGTCTATCGCCTCCCCGGTTGGACGAAAGTAGGGCCACGACATTTGGGTTGAGGTTAAGTCGTCGTCGGTGTCAAATTGCTTATCAGCGCCGGCGCTTTCCAAGTTTAAAACGTCGAAATTCTGTTTGATGACCAGCGCCGGACGGTAAGGCATTCCCCACGGGTCTTTGAATGAATCGAAATCGATCCCGTCATTCGCCAGAGCACTGCGCAAAGACGACTCATCCTTCGGATAAGTCAGTGTCTTTTGGTAAAGGTTACCGAGAACGGCCCGAAGAGGTTCGAGTTGCGTCGCAATTCGCGGAATAAACAAGTCACGATGATCCTTCGTGTAAGTTTCGCTAGTGGTTAAATCTGGAGAGTACCAGGTGTATCGATTGAGTAGGATCTCCGCTGCCAGATCGAGATCAGGTGGTACGGGTTTCGACAAATCCAACTTCTCCAACGTCTTTAGGCTGACGGTACCTAAAGAAGCTCCGTGGCCACTCAGGATTAGCGCGTCGTCAAAGAAAGTGGCATAGCGTGGGCCCTGTTCCTGGTCAGTCCGGGCGCGTTCCTCAACCGCTTTATCAACAACGACAACACCGAGTGCACTTTCAACTGAACTACCTTCGGCGTCGACCGACTTGAACGAAACCCGCGCCTGATCTCCAGGGCGGTACGTTGCGGCCGTTGACTGCACGTTCACTGTTAGATCCCGCCGGTGTGGATAAATGATCGTTCGCGTCGCCACCAGACTGGAATCGTCATCTCTTTCCGCGTGCGCTGCGAGCGTGAGTTGGCGACCCTTAAATTCTGGTCGGTAGGGAATAAGAATCGAAGCACGGCCGCCGCGCAAATGAATCAATTGAGATTGAAGCACAGACCACTCATGAACTACGTCCAGGCTAAGTATCATCGACGGCTTAGTTGTGGTGATGGTCGCGAGTATTTGCTCACCAGGAGCAAACACACTTTTCGCCGTATTAATTCTGATTCCTGGTTGATCTTCAAATTCGAAAGTTTCCTCGTTGGTTCCTTTGCGTCGGTCTTTGTCGTGAGCAGTGAAAGTGAGCTTGAGAGAAGAGGAACCATCTAATGCTGGTGGGCGTGACTGCGATAACTTTGCAACGCCGTATTGATTCGTCTTGAGGCGCTCAATTACGCGCGGTCGCTCGTCTGGTTCGGAGTCTTCCAACTCTCCCTCAGTCACGACTACGTTGCAGCGCGCTGGTGTGCCGTCGGGATAGAAGGTTGAAACATAAACGATCAGCGGCAGACCGGAACTTTCGCTATACGCATCACCAGAACGCATGACGTAAACATGGATAGGTTGTTTGCTGATGCGAAGATCGAATCGTCGTTGTTCGGTTCGATTCGTTGTTGCGTCGGTGATAAAAGCTGTAAAGTGCAGATCTTCGAATCGGCTGTAGTCGTCGTCATCTCTCAAGTCTTTGAACTCTTCAGACAACCGAATACGAACCGTAAATGTCTGATCCGTACCGAGGTCACCTTTGAAGGCCTCTCGTTCCGTGGTGACGTATTTTTGCTCGCGGTAATCCCAGCTTCGTTCGGCGTCACGCACGACCCGGACGTGACCACGCATCACGGGTTCACCAAAAAGGTAGTCACCGCGAACTGTTACAGTTGCGTCTTGGCCGGGCAGGTAATACGAACGGTCTGCCTTTACATTGACGACAAAGTTCGGAAGATCGTATCGGCTAATTTTCACTGTCGATTGACTGAAATGATCGTCATCCGTGCCGAACTGCAACGAGTACGTACCAAGTCGGGTGCTTTCAGGGATGGTCCAGTCAGCGCTGGCGATACCGAATCGCGATGTCTTCAACTCGGTGCTAAAAGCCACAGCGTCTTCTGGATCCTTAATCTTTAACGTGACATTTCTGTTAGCGAGTGCGCGGTTGGAAGCACCCAACACAAGTGCGCGCGCATGTAAGGTTTGACCTGGTTGATAAATCGACTTGTCAGTTGAAACGGCTATGTCGGGCTGAATGGCAAACTCAACGTCCGTCTGAGCCGTTGCCATTAACGATCCCCGCGTGCCTTCAACTAGGAGCCCAAAGTCGTTCACGACCGTGTTTGGAAGCTGAAACTTCACAATCGCGTAACCTTCGCCGTCCGTAATCGCCGTATCGGTGAGCACAAGATTTTTCTTCGTGATGTCGTCGATCAGAGTTGCACTAGCCTTAATCCGAACGCCTTTGACAGGATGGTCGGTAGTCGGATGAACCGCGTGCACACGTGCCTGATACATGGTCCCTTCGCGAACGCCTCGAGGCGCGGCAACACGAAGCTCAAATAGTTCAGGCGTTATTTGCGACAGTGAAATAAAGCCTTCAACGGGCGAGGCGTTCGGGCCGTTCGGAATGACGCGGTAGTGCAGTCGGTACCAGAGGAGATCCCTTTCGTTATCTGCCATAAGATCGCGTGTCTTCAATGGAAGAACAACCTGAACTTTCTGCCTGCCTCCCTTCAATGTCACTTCGGTTTCAGTGGCTCCGAATGAATCGTTCGACGGTTTAAGCAGTTCGACGTGGACCACTGCAACAAGTGCAGTGTTGCTACCGTTGTCGATACTCAAAATTACTTTTGGAGCGACTTCCTCGAAGGAAATGACTGTGGAAGTTTCGTTGACTTTTAGATCAAAGCGCGCGTTGGTTGCTGGCGCGAACAAGACTGCTGCAACGGCAAGGCCGATGAGAGAGAGAAGCCATTTGCGGCTCATAGTAGCCTCCGATCGAAGTGTCTTGGAGAAGACACACGTCACCTGTGAACAGAGATCTGCTTAATCCATTCTTACTTGTCTTTCGGTTGTTAGTTTTGAATAACGAGCCTGGGGAGGTGCTGTTTGTGACTTCGGCCGTGAGATGCGGCTATGACTGCGAAAGGTTGTTGACGCTACCGAAATTTTTGTAGTGCCGAGTCGAAGATGCGCGGAGTTTGGATCAGCCGTTTGTCGCACGTGAAAGCGGTGCCAGGTCGCCGTACTCCAGAGCGGCTGTGATGGGGAACAAACTGTCCCATCTCTGACGAAGGTATGCATGTTTGCGGTTTACGCTGGGTGCATGAAAAACACCACCAGAAGCTTTTCGCATACCAGGCCCGTCTTCATTTCAACTTTTCTGTTTGGTTTCTTCGCGCTGATCGTGGTACCCACTAGCGCCTTCGGTCAAACAACGCCGCGTTCAACTGTCGGCAAACCCGGACCGGAACAATCGGTGGCGACCGTCGGGCAGCCCGCGGTCGCTGTGCCCACCACTACTGCCAATCCGGCACCCGCAACCAGCACGACTCCCGCGCCGACGCCAAAGCCTGCGAATCCATTCGAGTCGTTACGAAATGCGAAGGTGATCTTTGTCAGATCGCATTCGCTGTTGGTGGGCCAGTCAGTGATCGAAAGCAAACTTCGGAAGCGTAAGGAGTTTCAGCAGCTTGGTTTGATGATTACGAGAGACCCGGTTGCGGCGGATCTGATTCTGGAAGTGAAGCACGACATACTGACGAAGTATGTCTTTACGGCGATTGACCCGTGGACAAATATCGTGGTTGCCAGTGGGAAACTCAGCTCACTTGGTGGAACAGTGGCAGGGAAAGTGGCGAAGAGGTTTATGAAACAAGTCATGAAAGCGCGAACACAACCTGGACCATGACAGGCGTTAGCGACAGGATTTCAGGACTACAAGATTTTCGCGACTATGAACATCCACAGATTACGCAGCTTACACAGATTAAGAGGCTAAGATAGGTACGTTGAGTAATGAACGTCGCTGGCGATTCACGCTTCGCGAGGAGGCCCCTAACTCAACTCAGCTGTCTCGGCTCTTAATCTGTGTAATCTGCGTAAGCTGTGGATGTTCTTTAAGTCCGAATCACTGAAGGGCTTTAGCTATCTCTGCAGCGACACGCGCGTTGTTTTCTAACAGAGCTATGTTCGCTTTCAACGTGGCGCCGCCACTCCTATCAGACATCTGCGCCAACAGAAATGGCGTAACGTCGCGACCGCTAATCGACAACTTCTCCGCTTGCTCCAACGCTTCGGCTAAGACCCGTTCAGTGTCTTCCAACCTCAGCTCATACTCTGGAGGCACTGGCACCGTAACAAGTAGTGCGTTCGGCAGCCCCAACTTCAGATGCGCTTCGAAGATTTCTGCGACAGCCGTTGGTGAATCGACGCTAACATCCACCGGTACTCCTGATTGACGCGTGTAGAACGCTGGCATTTCGTCGCATCCATAACCAATCACCGTGACACCATGAGTCTCGAGCCATTCGCGTGTGGCAGGGAGATCGAGAACGATTTTGGCTCCGGAGCACACAACAACGATCGGTGTTTGGGCCAACTGAGGAAGATCCGCAGAGATGTCCGGGAGTGACCCGCGATGCACACCACCGATTCCGCCTGTTGCAAATACTTTGATTCCAGCGCGATGAGCAATCCAGCATGTTGAAGCTACGGTGGTTGCGCCGTTCCACTTTTGAGCGACAGCGATTGGCAGATCGCGAATGCTGACTTTCTTGATGTCTTCGCTGGTGGCGAGGAATTGAATCTGGTCAGCGGAGAGTCCCGCGCAAAGCTTGCCATCCAGGATGCTAATCGTTGCCGGAGTACATCCCGCCTCACGAACCATCCGCTCGAGATTTCGTGCGGTGTCGAGATTCGTCGGTCGTGGCAGCCCGTGCGCGATGACTGTCGATTCGAGCGCAACGATGGGATTGCCAGTCGACAGAGCGGCGCGTACGGTAGCTGAGATTTCTAATCGGTTTGAATCGGTCATGTCTGTTACGCGACTGCGGAACCTCCGCTAAGAATTAAGTGCGAACTTCAGCGTTCACGGTGCAATACATCAGCGTTCAATCTTCGATGAAAAACTCAAGCACCCATAAATGCAGTTTGGAAGGGTGGCTTGCCCCCGCTCAACACACATTACAACGAACCTCAGTTTGATATTGAATTGTGAACGCGGGGTTACAGTTCTGGATCTCAGCGGGGGTAACCCCCCCTTCCTGCAATGTGGGTTGCTTGAGTTATTCAGTCAGAATTGAGCTCTGATGATTTTGTGCGTTGCAAACTGGCTTCACGTGTCAACCTAAAAATCGTCCCGCCACCATCACGTTCTTGCCAGCTGATCTGTGCATCGATCAATCCAGCGCGGGCACGCATGTTCGCCAAACCACGTCCTTCGGCATTCTTGTGATTCATATCGAAGACGCGACCGTTGTCTTCCAACTGCAAGACAAAGTCACCTTCCGCAGGTGAAGTGACGGACATAGTAACTTCCGTCGCTTCAGCATGACGCCAGATGTTATTCACCGCCTCCTGAACGATTCGATAGATCTGCATCTGCACGTTCTGACTGAGATTGCTGCGGTCTTCGATCGCATCATCACAATGAAACTGATAGACAAAGCGTTTCGCAGCGGGCGCGTCCTGAACCGCGTGTGCGAGAGCAAACTCCAACGCCGCAGCAAATCCCACGTTCTGGAGCACCGACGGACTAAGATCTTCGCAAATCCGTCGAACCTCCTGCGAGATACTCTCAATCTCAGTGCGCAGTGTTGCCGTCTGAGGTTGCTTCTCGCCGCCGCCGTTGGTCTTCAATTGATCGGTGAGCAGTGCAAGGTGTCGCAAATCGGCAAGGGTTTGATCATGCAGGTCGCGCGCGATGCGACGTCGTTCTCGTTCCGCCTCGTTTGCGAGATTCAACCTGGCGTCTGCAAGTTCACGATTTGCATCGACGAGCGCCGCACTCGTCGCAGCGATTCTTCTTCGCTCCATGATGGCCCACGCAAGTGCTAACAATGCGAGTCCTAAAAGTATCGCCAGCGCTGTTGAAGTCCACGGAAATGGTGCTTTGGCAACGCTGAATGTAAAACTGAGCGGAGCTGAGGCGACCAGATCTTTAGTGAAGCCACGCGCGGTCACCTTGTACTGACCTGGCTTCAAGCCTTCCATCGTGAACTGCGACTCCCGCGACAGCTTCTGTTTGATGATCTGGTTCGAGCTGTCAGTCAATGTAAATGCATACTGGAACTGCTCTGGAAACGTCCGACTGCTCACCGCAGTTACATCAACCAGCAAACTGTTTTGCGGATACTCGAGTGCTAGTCCCGATTGCAGTTCCGAAGGCGCATGCACGCGCTTGCTAACGACACGAGTTACAGAAAGGTGTGGTTCTGCGTTGCCAGGCTCATAACGGGCGACACCTCGATTGGTCCCTATCAGCAGCAGCTCGCGACCGTTGGATTGCTTTTGCGGCAACACCGAAAAAACGTTCTGCGAAGGTAAGCCTTGCTCGACATCGAGCTGCGAAACGATGGGCCCAAACGTTTCATCAAGTCGGACCTTCAGTAGCCCGCCGGCCGTCGCACACCAAACTTCAATTTGATCACTGTTGCGATTAGCCGTCACACTTCGAACATCAAGTCGTCCTGAGACAGTAACGCAATCACTTCCTTGCTTGCAGATGCTTAGACCACGGCCGGTTCCAAACCAGAGTGTGCCGTCATTAGTTCGATCTATCGCGCGGACGGCTGTACCTTTGAGTTTTTCGAAAGCGGGTTCTGTTTTGGCCTGAGTGCCATCAAACGCAAATACCCCTTCGGACGCAGTACCGATCAACAATCGTGCATCAGTATCAGCAAAAAGACTGGTAACCTTGCGTTGTTCCCCCGCGTTCGAGGGCCAGATCAATGGTGTCGGACCATTGTCGAAACGCTGCACACCGCGTCCGAAAGTGGCGAAGTAGGTGCTTCCTTTCCAATCCGTGACTGAGCGGATGCTGCCCACCGCATCTGCTTCACCCGAAGCCGCTTCGATCCGACTAAACGTCACCTCTTCGCCAGACTCGTCGGTGAGTTGCTGGTCTGTTAGGTAAAGTCCACTTGCGGAGCCGGCGAGTAAACGGCCGCGTTTATCCTGAGCGATCGAGTAGATCACCGTGCGGGGAAGATTGCCAACCGGGCGCCACGATTCGTTTGAATGGTTGTAGAGAAATAACCCGCGGTTCGTCCCTGCGAGTAAAACTCCGTTCGCAGTCAGAAAAAGAGTGCGGACAAAGTTCGTTGCCGCGTTGTCGCCTACCGTTTCACTGCGAGGCGACTGCTGATCGAAACGGCAAACACCTCGGTCTGTGCCGAACCAAATCACTCCTTCACTATCGGGGAAGATTGAATACACGTGATCTGATCGTAAGCCTCCTGCCGTTCCGTCGAACGTCAAACGTTGAACCTTGTCACCGGAAACACGAAAGACTCCGCGACCATCGGTGCCAAGCCATACTTCTGCACCGATTGAGCGGATTGTCATCACCGGTCCAGTGGGCGCGTCAGTTCTGACGAGCGTCGATCGATCGTCTTCTCTCAGCGCAGCCGGTTCTTCTTTTCGTGCGCGTGCGCCCGACCAGAGTTTGCCATTGCTGTCAGTCGTGAGTGCATTTACAAAATAGGTGAGTGGTTTCGTGTTTACCGTCTGCGCGGATCCGTTCTCGATCAACAACACGCCGCGACTCTGCGTGCCGGCGTAGACTTTGTTGTTCGCGACGGCGAGGCTGGTGATTTGAAGTGGTCCAGGTCGATCTCGGTCGGCGCTCTGCAAAGGTGTCGGAAGCAATGCCTGGACGTTTATCGAATTATCCTGAGCTACTCGACATTCGAAGATCTGACCCTGTTCGGTCGCAATCAGAACACGTTTAGCTTCGGGAGCAATGATTGCCGAGATGCTCTGTCCTATCGTCTGACCGATAGGTTGGAACGATCCGTTCACCAGACGAGCGACGCCGCTCTCAGTCCCTATCCAAAGCGCTCCGTCTTGATCTGTTTCGAGGGAAAGTACTCGTCCCGTTGGCAAGGCCGGATCATTCACTGTCTGCGTGCGACGGCCATCAAATCTCGCTAATCCTGCTTCCGTGCCAAACCACATCGTTCCGTCAGCGGTTTGTCTGATCGCTCGAACACGATCGGAAGGTAGCCCGTGAAAAAGCGTGACGGCGCCCCACTGATGCAGTCCCGTGATTGGAGTTGGCGATGGCGACGGCGACGGGGAAGGGGACGGTGATGGAGAAGCTGATGGCTGAACTGGATCTTGAGCGGAGGAAATGAAACTTGCGAGCGATGGATGTGAATCGGAGAAAAGCGCGACCATCAAGAACAACGAACAAGCGATAAAAACTAAGACACCACCGACTTCACGTCGGTGGTACTTCAATTTCGAACTACACCAGGCCAAAACTGAAACTCCACCGACTTTAAGTCGGTGGTTTCTCATTGAATTGGGTGTCAACTTGTAGGTCAAAGTTAAAGAACCACCGATATGAAATCGGTGGTGTTTGAGTACTCGTTAAAAATGTGGCTGAACCATTTCACTGTCTAATCATGTAATTCTGTAATCTGGTCAACCGGCTTTCCGCTTACAGAAGCTTGTGAAAGGGAAGTTCACTAACCTTTTTGAAAACTCTTACTGGCTGATCGAAATAGTCGACCGGTTTCTTTACTGGCTTCTGCGTTTTGAGATCGAGAATTCTCTCGGAGCTGCTAATCCTCACGCCTGCGTTGTCGAAGTATTGATTCCTGATAACGCTCACGTCGCCATAGAACGTATTTAGCTGCGCTTCGAGCTTCGCTAGCGATCCATCTTCGCGAAAGTAATAAGTGATCATATGGGCCCAGTCGCCGGATTGACTGGTGAAAGTGATCGCTGCCGCGATCACTTTGCCAGCCCTGGTCCAGACATAAGCGCTTTCATCTGGATTTCCCTCAAACTTGTCCAGCTCACGCTTGGTCTTGAACTCACGCCACTTCGACTTGTCAGCCTCGGAAGGTGCAACATCAGCGAAGATGCGTCGCGCCCTGGTGTTGCGTTTCGTAAACTGGTTGACATCTGTAACGTAGGAATTGATCTCGGCAAGCTGGACTTTGCGAGTCTGTGCCGTGACTGAAACTGCAAATCCCAGGAGTAGCAGCAAGCAAACAGCTTTGACTATATGAGTGGAGGAATGGCGGAACAAGTTCGCGGCTTTACCTTTTCTTCGTTGTTGCTTCACGCTTCTGTTCATCTGCATATCGTTTCTGATCTTTCGCGAGCCATCCTTCGAGATCCTGTGCGGCTTTCTCCAACTCGTCGCTGTTCAATAAGCCACGGCGCAGTGCCTCGAAGAAAGCGCGAGTGCGAATGTTGTAGGCGAGCTTTTCGTATGCTTCCTGTTCTGTTCCTTCGCCCACCGCCACAAACAGCTTCTCGTACAGTGTCGCTAATCGACTCTCAACGCCGCGCAGAGACAAACTGCACTTCCGCGCGATGGCCCAGTTCGACAGACCCAGCGCGAGATAGTAAAGAGCCTCAGCTTCAAATTCCGTCAGGAGCGGACGCTTGAAGGAATCTTTGAACGCGGGATCGATCATGTCGGCGCCGTCTTCGAGAACCGCACCAACGAAGCGGAGAAAGCGTGACTCCGGGTTGTTCTTATGAATGAACCCGTAAGCTGGCGGCGGATCAACGGCTTTCACGATCTTTCGAATTTCGTTGATGTAGATCTCGTGCGGGAATTGGGTCCAGAAGATGATGCGCGCTTCGGGGAAGTCGCGCCAGATTGCGCGCGCGGCCTTCACGCCCGACAGCTTCGGCATTTGAATATCGAGAATACAGACTTGAGGTTTTTGTTCGAGCGCGAGCTTAACAGTCTCTTCCCCGTCACTAGCTTCAAATACGGGACTGTGATCAGGAAACTCTTTTTCGAGAATTTCTTTCAGGTAGTGGCGCTGGGCCATGTTGTCTTCAGCAATTAGAATCGACATAACGCGTTGATGATAGCCTGAAATGGCTCGTCTGGTAACGTGGCGCGCCACATTTGCGGTGCGTGTATGACCTGTAGGCGGATGTGTGCGAGCCTACGTTTCAGGCAAGGACAAATTCAGGCACATAATCAGCAGGCGTCAACCTTCGCTCAAATAACTCAAGCTTCGATAAGCACAGTGAAGGGCGGCTTGCCCCCGCTCTTTCTAAGGCGGAAGGAGGAGGTATGAAGGATGAATGTCTCCTGATCTCCTTCATCCTTAACGTAAGCGGGGGTAAACCACCCTTCCCAACCTGCAATTGATGTCAGCTTGAGTTTTTCCCTGAAGCTTGAGCCCTGGTCTTTTGGACGTTGCAGTATGCGAATGCAGGTTAAACGGTTAGTCCAGCAGTCTGAGAGCAAGGCAAAGCCACGACTCACATCAGGCGGCAAGCCGCTCTAACGGAGAATCTTCTCGGGTTAGCCGTGATGGTATTATCCTCGACTCCATGCCCACGATCTTCTCGCACAGCATTGCCGCGCTCGCGGTTGGGAAAGTAGTTGCACCGCCGGGAATGCCTGAGAAATTTTGGGTAGCATCAGTTGTGTGTGCAGCGCTACCAGATATCGACGTTGTAAGCTTTGCGTTCAGTGTTCGTTATAACGACATATTTGGTCACCGAGGAATCACGCACTCATTCTCGTTTGCACTAATACTCGGCCTTGCTGTTACGCTGATCTTCTTTCGCGACATCCCGCTGCTCTCGGGACGATGGGTCCTGTTAGCCGCATACTTCTTTATCATTACGTCATCACATGCGCTTCTCGATGCGCTGACGAATGGCGGACTCGGTGTCGCGTTGTTCGCTCCGTTTACAAATGATCGTTACTTCTTTCCCTGGCGACCAATTGAAGTATCACCAATCGGAATCGATGCTTTCCTTAGTCAGCGTGGGTTTGAGGTTCTAATCAGCGAGGTGAAATGGATCTGGTTGCCCTCGGCCATGCTAGTCTTATTGTCACTCGCGATACGGCGCAGGGGCGGTTAGTCAGTCAGTACGAAACGCGGTAGCGTCGGGTCCGCGTTCCGATAAGCGGGCCTCGAATGACCATTGACCCGACGCTACCGCGTTCGGTACTGACTATTTGGAGCGAGTAAGAATCAAAACTCTACGTATCCGAAAGGCAGCTAAATGAGACGTCTCCTACTGATTGTTATTGTATGCGGTTTGGTGGTCACTTCATCACTGGCTCGAAAAAGCAACGCGATCAAAAGCGCGGATGTTCGACAAACTCCCTCGTCCCAAAATCCACCACGCGACGAACGACTCTGGCAGCAAGCTCTCGCTATTCATCGTCGCGCCATCGTTATCGACACACATAACGACATCACAACCGGCATGACTAACTACGACTTCGATCTCGCCGGTGAACCACCCTTCCCGTACAAAACGAACATACCAAGGATGAAGCAGGGCGGTCTAACGGGCGAGTTCTTTTCGCTGTATGTCCGTCCCTGGTATGTCGCGAATGGCGGCTCAGCGCGACGCACTCTCGACATGATCGACGCCGTCTATCGTGCAGTTGAGCGCCATCCGAATGATCTGATGCTGGCGACGACAGCGGCAGATATTCGTCGGGCGAAACGACAGAGAAAGATAGCGGCGCTTTTGGGCATTGAAGGTGGCCACGCGATTGAGAACTCTTTGCCGGCGCTGCGCGAGTTTTACCGGCTCGGTGTTCGCTACATGACGCTCACCTGGAACAACACGAATGACTGGGCTGACGCCGGTCGCGGCGAAAAGAAGCACAATGGCCTGACGGACTTCGGCAGGGAAGTAATCCGTGAGATGAATCGACTCGGAATGCTCGTCGATGTCTCGCACGTGTCAGACGACACGATGAGCGATGCGCTGGATGTTTCGACCGCACCGATCATAGCGTCGCATTCCTCAGCGCGTGCGTTGAGCGACGTGCCCAGAAACATCCCCGACGATCTATTGCGGCGCATCGCAAAGAACGGCGGCGTCATTAGTGTGAACTTCTACAGCGTGTTCGTCGACACTACGACGTTCTCGCCGCGCAGCAGCGCACGTGACGCGGAGTTAAAGGCCCAGCAGGACGCGATTAGTGAAAAGTTCAGAAACGATCCTGAGCGGTTGGCGGAAGAGAGTGGTAAGTTAGACGCTTCCCATCCGCTGCCACCCTTGCCGATTTCAAAACTAATCGATCACTTCGATCACATCGTCAAAATTGCCGGCATTGATCACGTTGGTATTGGCGCAGACTTCGATGGAGCAACGGACATGCCTGAAGGTGCTCAGGATGTCTCGATGCTTCCGAACATCACCTACGAACTATTGAAGCGCGGTTATAGTGAACGCGACATTCGAAAGGTGCTTGGCGAAAACATGCTTCGAGTGATGGCCCAGGCTGAACGAGTGGCGCGATCAAGTGGGACGAAGATCAGTGGAGGTGGGAGCACGAGACGGATCCGTTGATGTCCGATAAACTTTTTAGTTTGTCGTCAGGTGCCGTACGTTCAACTTTTTTCAGGAATTGCAACATCATGATTTCTGAGGGAGTTGAATGTCCGGCGACCTGACCGACAAACTGAAGTTTATCGAACAAAAAGAAAGCACGACGAGACGAGCCCGTCGTGCGCAAAGTAGAGATTAATTATTAGTTAGCGTGTCTGGCTGCCCGGAGGTTTTTGACCAGGGGGATTGCTCCCGCCTCGTCCGCCACCTTGGCCCAGTTCATCGTCTTCTAGACCACGTTTTTCTGTGCCGCCCTGGCCGCCTCGTTGACCAAACTGCTCGTCATCTTGTTGATGACGTCCGGGTGTCTGTTGGCCTGGCTTTTCTTGCTGACCACCCAGATTCTTATTGAGATCGTCATTCTTCATTTTGTCATCCGCCATAAACTATCCTCCCGTATTCGATGATGGTAATGACTCGACCGGAGGCAGAGACGACCTCGTCTCTCCGGCCAGTTCGTCTATTCACTCCCAATTCAACACCCGTGCCAAATCAAACCTCGTAAATCCATAGCGATTCACGGACTTAACCGAATGTTGCAATTTGAAAACCATACGCGCGGAAGTGAAATAATACACAGGAGCTGACCCTTACCTTGTATTCGAATCGTGCGTGTTATCATGCGAAAAACTCTATGGACACCGCCGGGGTCTACATTCACATTCCGTTTTGCCGGTCGCGTTGTTCCTATTGCGATTTTGCGACAGGACTTCATGAGGACACGTTAGCGTCGCGGTATGTACACGCCGTGGCGAAAGAGATAAGGACGAGTACTCTTGTTGCTTTGGATCAACCAGGGATCGACACGATCTACTTTGGCGGTGGAACGCCCTCGCTCCTCAAGTCAGAGCAACTCGAATCACTTCTGTCGGCGGTGAAGAATAGATTTGAAGTTGCTGAGAACGTTGAGATCACGATGGAGATGAATCCGGGAACGGTTAATCCCGAGCTGCTGACACACTTTCGCGAGTTGGGAGTTAACCGTGCGAGTTTCGGAGCGCAAACGTTCGACGACAAAGAACTCGCCCGCCTGGGCCGATCTCACACTACTGCCGACAACTTCAAAACTTTTTCAGATTTGCGAGAGGCCGGATTCGACAATGTTAGTTTCGATCTGATCGCCGGACTTCCCGGCCAAACAATGGAGCGTTGGCAGCACAATGTCGATAAAGCCTTAGCATTGCGGCCTGAGCATCTTTCCTTTTATTTGCTGGAAGTTCACGAAGGTACACCGTTGGCTGAACACATTCGCCGTGGTATTCAACCAAAGCCTGACGAGGATCTCGCGGCGAGGATGTACGAGTGGATGCTCGAGCGCGCATCAGTGGCGGGATATGAGCATTACGAGATATCGAATCTGTGTCTGCCGGGTTTTGAGTCAAGACACAACACAAAGTACTGGACCGGCGCGCCATACTTCGGGTTCGGTTGTTCCGCGCATTCGTACGACGGCCATGACCGTCGCTGGTCCAACGAGCGCGATATCAAACGTTATCTGACAGCGGTGGAGAGCGATCGTTCGCCGGTTGTGGAGCAACAAATGTTGAGTCCTAACGAGCAGCGATCCGAGGCGGTATTCCTTCGTCTGCGATTAATGCGCGGTGTCGATACCGAACATTATCAACGCTCGTTCGGTGTCGATCTGCGTTCAACTTTTCAGCAGGAGCTTGAGCGATTCATCGACGCCGGGTTGGTAACAGTTGAAGGCAATCGTCTGAAGTTGACGAGAGCCGGCGCATTGATGTCGAACGAAGTGTTTGCAGCGTTTGTTTAAGCAGAGGTCTTGGGTCAGAAACCGGCGATGTTAAGAGCTCAACTACAGAACGGAGCGAAGCGACAGATTTCACGTAGCGTCGCCCTCATCTCAAGTTGAAATCGTCGCTTCGCTCCCGTTCTGTAGTTGAGCAGACACAAGAAATAGAAGTTTTCAAAAATGCAAAGTCCACCGGCCGAACAACAGACTGAATCCAAGTGTCCCTGATCATCGCCATCGATGGACCCTCCGCTTCCGGCAAATCAACACTAGGCCGATTGCTTGCGCGTGCTTTGAGTCTTTTGTACGTCGACACGGGATCGATGTATCGGGCTGTGGCCCTCGCTGTGATCGAACAACGCCTCGATCCTTCGGACGGCGAGCGCGTTACTAAACTTGCGGAAAGCATCGACATCGATCTTGAAGGCGACCCTGACTCGCTGAAGGTGTTGCTGGATGGACGTGATGTGAGTGACTTAATCCGCACCGAGCAAGTTACGGCGGTGTCATCAGTTGTCTCGACGATACCCGGAGTTCGTCGAGCGATGGTGGCACGACAGCGCGAAATCGCGAAACGCGGGTCGGTTATGAATGGTCGCGACATAGGCACAGTGGTGTTTCCGAATGCTGACATAAAGTTTTTTCTAACTGCTGATGCTGAAGAACGCGCGAAGAGAAGATTCGATGAATGGCGAGAAGTTGATGGAACGGCTGACTACGAGGAAATACTCGCTGACTTGATTGAGCGAGACCGACGCGACTCGACCCGTGCAGATTCACCGTTAAGGGTCGCTTCAGACGCGATTATCATTGAATCAACGGGCAAATCTGTTGACGATGTGTTCACGGAGATGATGACAATCATCGAGACTCGGCACAGACAGTATTCAGTACCGTCCGCGGTAGCGGACGGCCCAGACTCAAGCAGCCGGACCTGATGCATGCGGGTTGAGTGTTGGCCATCCGCTACCGCGGACGGTACTGAATAAGTAGACTCCTCTAGATCATGTTCACAGGCATAATCGAAGAACTCGGCAAGGTCGGCACGGTTGAAACACGCGGCGAGAACGCGCGCATCGTAATCGAAGCGCGTCTTGTTACCGATGGGACAAAGAACGGCGACTCAATTTCTGTAAATGGTGTTTGTCTAACGGCGTTAGACGTGCAGCCTGGTTCATTCGCCGCCGATGTGTCTCATGAGACCCTTGTTCGTTCGACAATCGGGAACCTCGCACCTGGAAGGCCCGTCAATCTGGAGCGTGCGGTTACGCCCGCGACTCGTTTGGGTGGTCATATCGTGCAAGGGCATGTCGACGCGCGAGGTGAGTTCATCAGCGTCGAGGATTTGGGGGAATCGTGGACGGTGCGCATCGGCTATCCACAAGAGATTGGCCGTTATCTTGTATTCAAAGGATCGATTGCGGTTGAGGGAATAAGTTTGACGATCGCCCGGCTGACTGACGATTTCTTCGAAGTCGCCATTATTCCCAAGACCTGGGAGGTGACGAATCTGTCGCAGCTAAAGCCCGGTGAAGCGGTAAATCTTGAGGTGGACGTGATTTCCAAGTACGTGGAGAAGCTGTTAGCGACGGGGAGCCATCTGGGTTAACATTGGCGCGCAAGGAGTCCAAGGTCCAAGGTCCAACGTCCGAAGACCAAAGACCAAAGTACAAAGAACTAAGAACAAAGAACAAAGACACCTGAGACCAAGTACCAACCCCATGCCGTTTTCATCCATCGAAGCTGCCGCCGTTGATATTCGCGAAGGGCAGATGATCATTATCGTCGACGACGAAGATCGCGAGAACGAAGGCGATCTAGTATGCGCGGCGGAGAAGATCACTCCAGACATCGTCAACTTCATGGCCAGGCACGCGCGCGGCCTGATCTGTCTGCCTCTAACCGAAGAGCGCTGCGATGAGCTACATCTGACCACGCAGGTCGCCGACAACACCTCGTTTTTAGGAACAGCCTTCACTGTATCGATCGATGCTCGCAAAGGGATTAGCACCGGCATCTCCGCTTCTGATCGCGCGACCACGATACTAACGGCTGTCGATCCAAAAGCTCGGCCGCAGGATCTCGCTCGTCCCGGACATATATTTCCGTTACGTGCAAAGAATGGAGGCGTGCTTGTTCGACCGGGACAAACTGAAGCAAGTGTCGACATGGCTCGCATCGCCGGTCTCTATCCTGCCGGAGTGATCTGTGAAGTGATGAATGAAGACGGCACTATGGCTCGCCTGCCGCAGCTCGAAGCTTTCGCCAATCAACACGGCCTGAAGATGATCACAGTGGCGGATCTTGTCAGATATCGCATCTCAAAAGAGATGCTCGTTCGCCGCGTGGTCGAAACGGATCTCCCAACTGTCTACGGTCGGTTCAAAGCGGTTGCGTACGAAAACATCATCAACGGCGATGTGCATCTCGCGATGGTGATGGGCGAAGTCAAAGGAGACGGGCCGGTTCTCGTCCGAGTGCACACTGAAAACGTGACGTGCGACATGTTCGGTTCGCTCATTGACGACACCGGTTTTCAGCTGCACGCAGCGCTTGAGAAGATCGCGGGCGAGGGTCGCGGCGTCGTGCTCTATTTACGACAGAGAGAACACAGCCTTGACCTCGTTAATCAGTTGCGTACTTACAAAGTTATGCAGGAACGCCAACTGCCAAAGCAGGAGGCGAGCCTCGAAACGGGTTATGGAATAGATCGCGATTACGGTGTGGGAGCCCAGATCCTTCACGATTTAGGTGTGCGGCACATTCTCCTGCTCTCGAATCATCCTCCAAAGGTCGCGGCTCTCGAGGGTTTTGAACTGTCGGTGGTAGGCAACGTTCCCCTGGGTGAAAGAGCATCTGTAAAAGACCAGGATTCGACAGCACGTATGTAACTCCCGACTGGATGACATCAGAACGCGGTTTGGGTTGGACCACCCGACTACGCTTTCAACTTTCGGTCTCTCCCTCTAAAATCGAATTCCCCAATGTACTAAGGCGTCACTCATTGGAGTGCGCCAACTTGTCGGCGCGCTTTTGACTTCGATCAGTTGAAAGCAACCGCTTTTAGGTCAAGAACGCTAATGCGCCGACAAGTCGGCGCACTCCAAACGCATGAGCACTGAGCAGCCCATCGAAGGCTCGGGGGATCAGCCGCCAGAGAAAAAGCCGTCACTCGGCAGGCGCTGGCGCTACTTTTCGCGTCGCCACGCGATTATCGCCGGCTTGATATTGGGCGTCGGCGCGTTTGCGCTGCTGTTGCTCGCGTTCCTCATCTACCGTCTTGGCTACGTCGATCGGTACATCGTCGGTCAAATCAAAGGCACATTCTCCAATTACGGCATTCGTGCGGAAATCAGAGAGTTTCATGCGACGCTTCCACCGGACACCGTTGAAATGTCCGGGATTGAACTTTTCGACGCCCAAACGGGAGAGAAGTTGGGCAAGATCGACAAACTGCAGGCCACGATCAGGGTCGAGGATCTCTATGCGCTCAACCTCACGCGCAACATAAATCTGAGGGACTTGAAGATCGAAGGCTTTGAAGTGTGGGTGACCTTCGACGAACAGGGACGGTCAAACTTCCGCAACATCCATATCCCTCCGCCCGAACCCAACAAGCGCATCCTCTTCGCATATTCCACTGCACACGTCGAGGTGAAGAACGGAGTCGTCTATTACGGTGACGCGCGTCATGAGATTTCGGGTGAAGCACGAAATCTCCAGGCGACGATCCAACCGGATGATCCCAATGCTCCGGCGGAGAGTCGGATGAATCGCATTAACTTTTCGTCGACCGACTCAACTTTCACTTACGACGGAAAGCTGATCAGCGATATCGACATTCAAGCACAGGCGCGTGCAAACCAAACGAGAGCTGAGATTCAGGAACTGACCCTTAAGTCGCCGGTTGGTGAAGCACGATTGCAAGGCACAATGGATGATTGGCGAGCCTTGCGCTATCAAATGACTGTCACGTCTTCTGTTGACCTCACGCAGATTTCCAACACTTTTGAGACAAGCACCGCTCTGAGGGGCACAGGAAACTTCGCCGGCACAGTCACGGGCGAGGGCGACAAATTCAAAGTCGAAGGCGAAATCAAGTCAGATGCTCTAGCCGCCGACGGTGTCAGACTTCAGGGACTCAACGCAAACGGGAATGGCAACGTTCAGGGACGAAACTACGAAATCAATGGACGCGCGGTAGCGGCACTGCTCAATGCCGGCGATTTTCAGTTGGACACACTTCAAATTGTCGGCAAGGTGATGGGTACGGGCACCAATTTTCGATGGGTTGGTGAACTGCGTGCCGTTGCCGAGCGAAGCTATGGAACCACGATCGCCGGATTGATTCTGCGCGATGCTCGCGCCGAGATGAATGACGGCGTCTTGACTGCATCCTCCAGCCAGTTCGCTGCAAACAGCTTGGTGGCGTCTGGCGCGCGCGTGAATGGTGTCACCGCGTCGGACCTTCGAGTTCGCCGCCAGGACAACGTTACAGTTGGAAGCGTCGCCAACGTCAAAGCGGGCAACATCACAGCCTCGGGCGCGCAAGTTAAAGGTGTAACCGCAAACAAGATCGACATCGTCGATAAAGATGGCGTAACGAACGTCGCCGTAAACAACGTTCAGATCGGCGAGACCGTAGCGTCAGAAGTAACTGTCGGCAGTCTGAATATCGCTGGTGTTCGTTTGTCTGTTCGCAATCGTCGGATTGAAGGCTCTACTGCCGATATCGACGCCGGCACGATCAAGCTCGTTGATGGTCAGGCCGAGAATGTCAAACTCACTAAGCCCGTTTTCGTGGTCGAGCCTGCCGGCAGTTATCGCGCGTCAGCTGACTTAAGCATTGGTGGCGGAGTGCTGGGCCAGATCAGAATGGGCCAGGCATACGCGAAGGTTGTCGCAACGAATCGAGAGATTCAATTAAACGACTTCAACGCAGACGTCTTTCGTGGAAAAGCCACAGGCAATGCTCGGATCGCCATTGCGCGGAATGCTTCATCTCAAGTCGTCGCGCAGTTCACCGATCTCGATATCGCTGGTCCATTAACTGCGATCGCCGGCAGTCCTGTTCCGCTTACAGGTCGCGCCAATGGCCGAGTCGATCTCACCTTTCCAGGAACCAACTTCAAGCTTGCTTCCGGAACACTTTCAACCACAGTCGCCGCTCAAGCTGGGGAAACCGGCGGAGATCGCATTCCTATAACAGGGCAAGTCGCCCTTCGTGCAAACCGTGGTCTGTTTGATATCGAACAGATGAATCTCCAAACACCCGCGACGACACTGAAAGCCACCGGACAGTTTGCGTTTGAGAGCGATTCAAATCTCCAAGTAGATCTCAATTCAACTGACGCGGGAGAGCTGCAAGCTGTTCTAATCTCGACCGGGTTGTTGACTGATCTCGACACGCAGTTGGAAAGCTACGGGATCACGTTGGCTGGTCAACTCGCGTTCAATGGTACTGTTCGCGGAAAACTGAGTTCGCCGGATCTCAATGGCCGGTTCTCGCTCGGCTCATTATTGCTGAATGGAAACGATGTCGGTTCAGTGTCGGCTTCCATAACGATGAACTCTGACGAGACGCGAATTACCGACGGGCGTCTATCTGAGCGCGACGGAGGTGGAGTGCAGTTCGCGTTGACCAAACCGCGAACCGGAGAAAACAACACATACCTGGAAGCAACTCTCGACAAGGTCAATGCAGCGACGATACTTACCGCTTTGCAAACTAGTGGCCAAGGGGTTCCTGGAAAACTTGCCGATACTCAATCCGATGTTTCCGGGCAGATCAAAGTCACCGGTATACCTGGTGCGATGAGTGGCAGTGCGGACCTTCGCTTTGGTCCAGGTCGATTAGCGGGTGAACCACTTGAGAGTCTGGTTGCTCGAGCTACCTTCAGTGGATCGGTGGTAACGGTTGAAACAGTCGATGCGCGTCTTGCGGCAGGACGTATCGTCGGAAGTGGAAATTACAACACAACGACGAAGATACTCGAGTTTCAGGGAAGAGCTGAGGGCGTCGACCTCGCTCGTCTCGGCGCTTTAACAAACAGACCCGGCATGCCGGCAATTACAGGAATCGCTGATTTCACAGCGGACATACGTGGCAACCCGACTGCGAACGACTTCAGTTCATATCAGATCAAACTTGACGGGAAGGCGAGCAATGTCACGATCAACGGGCGCCCGGCAGGCGACGTCACTCTTGTCGGTAGAACCGAGAATCAAATACTTAATGTCACGTTAACCAGTGGCCTGCTAGGTTCGCCGCAAATAGTCTCCGCTCAAGTGAATCTCGCAGGAGACCGTTTGCGGGCAAAGATCGCAACGACTCTCACGAACGCCGACCTGACAAATCTCTTTCGTATTCTTTTGCCTCAGACGAACGTAACTGTTTCAGGCCGCGCTAACGGAACCCTACAACTTGCGGGCGATCTGGTAGACGAAGACGGCTATCTTTCTGCCGGTGGCTTAACCGGTACTGCCACATTCTCGGAGCTCAGTTTCCGTGTTGAAGATATTCAGCTCGTGGCCACAGCTCCTCTGGTTGTTCGCTTTACTCCTGGGGAGATTGTTTTCGAAAACGCACGCTTTACCGGACCAGGGACGAACATCGCGCTGAACGGCACAGTCGCGACAGCAGCCGGCCGCTCTTCCAATCTAAATGTAAACGGCAGTTTGAATCTTCGCGTCCTCAATGGTGTTTCGCCCGATTTTTTCTCTTCCGGCATCGCCGATGTGGCAGTGCGAATCAACGGCACATTTGAACAACCGCGAGTGGTGGGCACCGCCTCGCTCGACAATGCAGCCGTTTCGCTGTTGGTGGGTAACGAGCGATTGACCGTCAACAATGTGAAGTCGTTGCTCCGGTTCACTGCTAACCAGGTGCAGATCGACACGTTCAGTGGAGTTCTGGGCGGCGGACCCGTCACTGCCTCTGGTGGCGCGTTGTTGGAAGGATTCACGGTCGCGCGTTTTGTACTCAATCTACACGGTCAGAGTGTGACCGTTCCGTTTCCGGAAGACTTTCGTTCGACGGTGGATGCCGACATCGAAGTCCGTGGCTCTCAACGTGAACAACTCGTCAGTGGCATTGTGAATGTGCGCCGCACGGAATACACACAAGACATTGAACTGGCCGACATCATCAACGTTCGCCGTGAGTCGATTGAGGAGGGTGACACCGATTTATCGTCGGTAGTGTTTAGTGATCTAAAAGTCGAAGGTCGGAACGCCCTCGTTGTCAGAAACAATATCGCGGATTTGGTCGGGTCAGTGTCGTTGCGCCTCGATGGTCCAGTGCGCGATCCGATCATCGCCGGCAGAATCACTGCGACGAGTGGCACACTCAATTTCAGAAACGATCGATATGACATTACACGTGCCCTGTTAGATTTGCCTCCCTCGCGAAATGCAGATCCGATACTGAACATCCAGGGCGAGTCGCAGATTCGCGGTTATCGGGTAATCGTCAGCCTGACCGGTCCATTGTCGCAACCTTCGGCAGCCGTTCGATCTGAACCCGCCTTGCCGCAGGAAGACGTCGTCTCACTCATCACAACCGGACAATTATCGGAAGGCGACACAAGCAATTCAGTTCTCGCGCAATCAGGTTTGGGAACAGCGACAAGTTTGTTAACTGACGCTTTGATCAACGCGCCCGCGCAGCGAGCCACGAGCAAGCTGTTCGGCTTAACGCGATTTGAAATCAATCCAATCATTGGCGGTCGCAGCGGAACGACACCAGCTGCCCGACTCACTTTGGGCCGGCGGATAAGCAAGGAGGTGACGGTTACTTACTCCACCAACGTTACTTCTGATCCCAATCAGATTCTGGCGCTCGAATACCGCGTTTCAGATCGCCTTTCGTTTGTTGCGCAATATGAACAGGGCTCGACGAAACGTTTGAGCACGCGCAGCAATGTCTTCAACTTTGAGATTCGCTTTAGGAAGCGATTTTGAACATGGGGTGTTAGGGAATTGTCGTCCAGAGCGCTGGAAGTAGAGAGCCACATGCAGAATCTCGTTATCGCTAACACGATCGCGCGAGGTCTGCGTTTCTTTTCCCGGCTGGCCCTCCAAGTGTTTTTCGTGCTTCATCTCTCGTTCGTTCCCTGGACGATTGCGAATGCTTCAAGCTCAGACGTTCGCATCGAGGATTACGAAGGCCGGCTGATATCTGCGATCGACCTTACGTTTGAAGGAACAGCGCCCGACCCGTCAGCTCAAGTTGAGCTGATCTCGCTACTCAAAGTTGCACCGAACACGGAATTCTCCGCGGTTCGCGTGCGAGATTCGCTACAAGCACTTTTCGATTCCGGCCGTGTAGCCAACGCACGGGTCGAAATAACCGAAGAAGGTCTAACACGTGGTTCACCCATCAAACTTCGATTTGTCGTACAGCGACAGATTCTGATCGCCGACGTGCGGGTCGAAGTAGGCGCTGTCACGGGTTCACCAATCTCAGACGATGAACTTCGAGCGCGATTGAACCTCATTCATCCCGGCACACGGCTGTCGAAGCAGGTAATTTTGCGTAACGCAGATGAGATCCAGGTTTATCTGCGCGACCGGGGTTACTTTGAAGCTACGGTTGAACCTGTTGAGGAACTAGATGCCTCCGGAACGCGCGCCACCGTCACTTATCGAATTAATCCCGGCGAGCAGTCAACCATCTCCGCATTCAATATTGACATCCCTGGTTTTGATCCGACGCTGATCAAAACGACCCTGTCCCTTCAGCCCGGTGCTCCATTCACACGCGATGCGCTTGCGAGCGATGTCGGACGTATTCGCGATGCGATTCTGGCGCAGGGTTATCTGGCGCCGATGTTGGAAGACCCGCGCCCGCAGCGCGATGCCGAACACAACACGATCACAATTCTCCTCAACGGCACAAAAGGTCCGAAGGTGAGCGTTGCCGTCTCAGGTTATGAGTTAAGTGCGAAGACACAGCGCGAGTTGTTGCCGGTAATGCGTGAAGGCAATATCGACTATTCGGCGATCATCGAAGGCGCGCGAAGGATTCGCAATCGGCTTCAGGAAGATGGCTACTTTTTTGCCGAAGTCACTCCGGTTTGCACTGTTGCTAATCCGCCCGCAGACTTTGGTCCAAACAACTCCGAAGAAACCTGCCAAACCCTGACTCCTGCGTCGCTTAGCGACCGTACCGTAGGCATCAGCTACCAGGTCGAACGCGGTAGACGTTTTCGCCTAACGGATATTCGCATAACGGGCACGAACAAGTTGACGCTCGCGGATATCGAAAATGAACTGAAAACTCAAAGAGCTTCCGCCATTGGTCTAATCCCGTACCTGGGATATGGCCGCGGCTACACCAGTATCGCGCTGCTCGAACAGGATCGTCGGACTGTCGAAGGCCTCATGCGGGATCTTGGGTACAGGCGCGCCACCGTAGCTGTACTTCAGGGCGTGTCAATCAATGGCGACAACCTGATCATTTCTTTTGAAGTTAACGAAGGTCCGCTGACGCGTGTCGCAGGCGTCGAGGTAAGAGGCAACCGGATCTTCACTGACCAACAGCTGAAGGATGAATTGCACGCGGTTATCGGAGGTCCATTCTCGCGTACCGAAGCGCGATTCGATAGCGACCGCTTAGTGTCGCTTTATGCGCGGCAAGGATATCCAAATACACGGATGGAGTTCTCTGTAATCGAGCTTCCGAAGAAGGGCGAGGATGAGCAGGTCCGACTGGTCTACAGCATAACTAACGAGAGTGAAAAGGTATTCATCAATCGAATCATCATCAACGGTGTGACTGGGAGTACGGGAACACAGGAGAAAAAGCGCAAAGCAATTCTGCGTGCTATTCCGCTGGCCGAAGGCGATCCATTGCGAGCTGATCGCATTTCTGAAGCTGAACGAGAGCTCTATCTGACAGACGCTTACCGGCAGGTGATCATTCGCCGCGAGCAAGCAGGCGAAACCACCTCTGGATATCGACGCGAGGACATCATCATCGATGTTGAAGAGAAAAAACCGCGCGTGATGGATTACGGCGGTGGCTATTCGACAGATGTGGGTGCGCTGGGTTTGTTCGAGATCAGCAATGTGAACTTGATGAACAGCCTGCGCCAGGGTGCAATACGTCTCCGCGCGAGTAAGCGACAGCAGCTGGTGCGCTTTGAGTATCTCGATCCACGTTGGGTTCGTTACAGGAAGAACCAGTTTGCGCCGTTGGGAGTAACGGTTGAGTACAACCGAGACTCGACAGTGACTCGGTTTTTCCGGTCGGCAATTGACCAGGGCACGTCGGGCATCGTGCAGCGGCTCGACGAAGATGGTAATCCGATCAATGAGTTTGGCATACCCGTCGATGAACCGAGTATCAACCGGTTTTCAGTCACGCTTGAAACCCAGCGCGTGTTGGATCAGAAATCACGAACAATCGTTTTTGCTCGGTATGCGTATGAAGACGTTCGCTTGTTCAACTTGGAAAGCCTGGTTGTAAAGCCAATACTCCAGCCTGACAAGGCAGTTCGACTGTCTCGCATTGGCGGGTCGTTAGTGCGAGATACGCGTGAACGTTGCGAACGTACCTTTCTCGGCAATCGCCGCATCGCTGAAGGTGAGACGCTCGGGGCTCCGGGGGAGATCTGTCGTTACAATCAAACCGATGCCACCCGCGGCGATTTTCTGAGTTTCGATTACGCGCTTGCTTTGCGGCAGCTCGGTGGAAACATCTCATTCAATCGATTTCAGGCCGTTTATCGACGTTACTACAAAGTCGACCAGTTGCGCGGGACAGTGTTCGCCGCAAACTTCAATCTGGGACTCGCAAATCTTTTCAACCCGCGGGATCGCGATGAGAATGGTCGCATAGATGAAATCGATTTGACCTTGCCGATCAGCGAACGTTTCTTTTCCGGTGGAGCAACCACGCTGCGAGGTTTCCGGTTCGAGGAAGCCGGCCCGCGCGAAGTAATAATTCCGGAAGGACCGTTTCGCGATGATAACGGCGAGGTTGTTTTCTTAAATCCATTCACGGTACCGACTGGGGGAAACGCACTGGCAGTAGTTAACCTCGAAGCGCGAATCCCGCTGTCGAAATCGTTTCAGATCGTGCCGTTCTACGATGGCGGCAATGTGTTCAGACGCGTAGGTGACTTGTTTGGTAAGAAGGACCCCAATCCGGTGCCGCCAACGGACGTGCTGGCGTTCATCAAGCAGGAGAACCTGCGCGCGCACTGGACCAACACCTTTGGGCTTGGCCTCAGAATTCAGACGCCGCTGGGTGGCGCACTAGCAATTGACTACGGAGTGTTAGTTTCTCCGCCTGAGTTCCTGATTCCGCAGCGTGGACCAACGGGCGGGTTCGACGGAGTGCCGGCAGTGTTCCGGCTTAACCGAGGTCGTTTGCATTTCAGATTGAGCCAGACGTTCTAAGCAGGTCCACAGATTACACAGATTTTTGATTTAGGCAGGTAGGTTGAAAGATGGACAGCATGCGAATAATTAGGAACAAAAAGATCTTTACGATTGCGAAAGAGCTGGCGTCGCGGCTCCTATTAGTAATCTGTGAAATCTGTGTAATCTGCGGATGTTCTTCAGCTCAGAAGGTCGTCGATAAGATGGTGGCGACAGTAAACGCCGGGGTGAAGACCGATCTAATCACATACTCCGATTTGGTCTGGCAGCTTGCGCTTCAACCGGACACACCACTTGATAACCCGCGATCGGAAGACTTGAACAAAGCACTTCGTTTGCTCATTGATCAGCGGCTAATTCTCCAGGAAGCGGAAAAACTGCCGACGATTGCGCCGACTCCGAAAGAGGTAACTGACGCGCGCGACGAGCTGGCGCGCTACTTCCCATCGCCCGCAGAGTTTCAACAGCGATTGTTGAAGGTTGGATTGACGAGCGAAAAACTCAACGAAATCATCGAACAGCGTTTGAAGATGGAAAGATATCTGAGTTTTCGCTTCCAGAACTTCGTCGTCGTAACTCAGCAGGAAATTGCAGACTACTATAAGGATATCCACGTGCCGAGGTTTCGCACACGCTTTCCCGGACGAGTTGTGCCGACGCTTGAAGAAGCGCGCTCCGAAATCGAAACCTTACTGACTCAAGCAAAGATAGAATCGGATACAGACGCGTTCCTCGACACTGCACGGGAGCGAGCGGAGATAATTGTGTTGAATCCGGTGTGATCGTTAGAGCCGAGATTACTGATGAGTACTCGCCCAACAATCGGACTTGCTCTCTCCGGCGGCGCTGCTCGCGGGCTCGCCCATATTGGCGTGTTGCGCGCACTCTCCGAAAACAACATTCCCATCGATTACATCGCGGGCACTTCAGCTGGTTCGCTGGTTGGCGGTGCATGGGCGGCTGGTATGCCGCTGGATGAAATTGAAGACATTGGAACAAAACTGAAATGGCGCGACGTTGGACGTGTAACGATGTCGCGTTTGGGCGTGCAAAGTAACGCCCGCCTCGAGGAGTACCTCCGGACGAGACTGCGGGTTACTCGGTTCGAAGACCTACAGATCCCATTGGCGGTTGTTGCGACCGATCTGCACTCCGGCCAACCAGTGATAATGCGCGACCAGGGTGATGTGCCATTTGCGATTCGCGCGAGTTGCGCCATTCCCGGTTTGTACATTCCGGTTACGGATGATGCTGGACGGCAGCTTGTCGATGGAGGAGTCGTAGCCGTGATCCCGGCGTCTGCCTGCCGCTCGCTGGGGCCTGAAATCGTGATTGCAGTTGACGTGAATGCTGAGGGCGCGACGTTTTTGGGGCCGGCTCAATCGATAATAGGGGTGGTGATTCAGTCGATGCTCGTCGTGCAGCGGACCGCCTCGCTTTATCAAACGTCGGTCGCCGACATGGTTATTAAGCCGCGCGTGGGCCATATTCGTTGGGACGAATTGGCGCGCGCCAAGGAACTGATCGCGGCTGGGTATGAGGCCGGTCTGGCGAGCATTCCCGAGATCAACCAGGTTGTCGAGGCGTCAATTAAAGCCCAACCGAAGTGGTATCAACTGCGTCGCCGTAAGAAGTTGGGCAGCAAAGAGCAATTAAGCCTGCCGACATAAGACGCCCTAATCTGAAGTTCTTGCCAAAAATCGACTTAAGTCCCCTCGTTTACCTGGGGTGCTCCCTGCGTACCAACAACTTCTTGTTTTCTTAAGAAGATTCTCGCACACGGCTCTGCCGCCCGATGTGAGGCGATGGCTCCGCCTCGCCGTTACGTTGCTTCTTCCCATTCGGGCTATGCCCCTGGTTCGGGCTGTGCCCTTCCACACGTCACCAGGTCAATGTGGAGCGGAGCGCACGCGAGAGAGGCCAAAGACCGAACCAGGGGCACAGCCCGGAATGAGAGGGGTAGATTACAGCGAGGCAGAACCGTCGCCTCACATCGAGCGGCTTAGCCGTAACGCAAGAAGCAATTCATTGGTTCCCGCTCTGCTGTGCTGCGACTCGGCAGTTTTTCTTGGCAGTTCCAAATCGTCAAGAAAACAGGAATGAAAGACTATCTCGAGTGCGCTCGTTGTTTACGCTTTCGAACGGATCAACAGAAACGCCCGAGACGTTGGCAAAGCTGAGGTACGCAGAGAGTTGACGTTGCGGGCGCCAGGACGGCCCCCTTTCTTGAATTCCTTCCTCATTAGCCATATATACAAGACATTCGGAAATCGAGCACTGAAGGGATCGGACGGCAGAGACTTCCCGTTCTTAGCCGGCGATCCGCGTCTCTCTGCGTATGTCTATCGAGGTCACATCGGTCCCCGATACCGCGAGGATTTTGTCCGGCGACTGGCTTCGGCAAATAACGCGTCGCCTTCGATGGCGTGGCTTACCACGTGAACGTTTGCTATTGCGATTTGTCACAGGGGTGGTCGCCATAGGGCTAGTCCTCGGTGGCGATTCTCTCCTTCGCTCTTATAAATACTATTCGCGCATCATTGACGCTCGACTTGCGAGTGGGTACCTCACAAGTCGTCCCGGACTGTACGCGGCACCGCATGTTCTGCACGCCGGTCAAAAATATTCCCAGGAGAAACTCATTCAATCGCTGCGGCGCGCCGGCTATGTTGAATCGAACGCCAGTGATGTGTGGAGTGGTGGTTTCACTCAACACGACGGCGCGATTGAAATTCACTCCGGAGCCTCAGCAAACAAACCGTCCACTTCAGTGACCGTGAAGTTCGCCGAGGATCACATAACGGAAATCGCCAACGCGGAAGGCAGCCTTGATTCCGTCGCACTCGAACCAGAACCACTATCTAACGACCTGTCGTTCAAGAGCGGCAAGCGTGAAGTCCTGACTTTCAAACAGATTCCGCAAGTTCTCGTAAACGCAATCCTGGCTATCGAAGATCGACGCTTCTTCGAACACAGAGGAGTAGACATCGCAGGTTTGGCGCGCGCCGCGTGGCGAAATGCAGCAGATGAACGAGTGTCAGAGGGCGGCTCGACGATTACGCAGCAACTCGTGAAGAATACTTATCTTTCTTCAGAGAAGACGCTGCAGCGAAAGTACGCTGAGGCGATGCTTTCAGTGGCTCTGGAGCGACGCCTTTCGAAGGAAGATATTTTCGCTCTTTACTGCAACGAAGTTTTTCTGGGCCAAAGGGGTGCAGTTGCAGTGCGTGGTGTGAAGGAAGCTGCGACGGTGTATTTCGGCAAAGAGCTGAAGGACCTCACGGTGGCCGAAGCAGCGACCATCGCTGGGATGATTCAGGGCCCCGGACGTTATTCTCCAACCCGCTCTCCCGAAGCCGCTAAAGAGCGTCGCAATGTGGTAATCGACGCAATGCGGCGTTCAGGCTTCATTTCGATCGAACAAGCTCAACTGGCTTCGAGTGAACCTGTGACAGCCACGTCAGTTGTAACGGACACGAATTCGCTGGCGCCTTACTTCGTCGATTATGTCGTTCGTGAAGCTGAACCAGAGTTGAATAGTTCGGGGTTAACGCGCCGGATTTATACAACTATCGATCTTGACCTGCAGCAGTTGGCGGAAGCCGCGTTAAAGCATCAACTCGACCGTCTTGACGCGATCTACTCAAAACGCGGCCTGAAGCCTCAGGCTGCACTCGTGGCACTCAATCCCAAAACGGGCGACGTGCTGGCAATGGTTGGCGGGCGCGCGTATGCGGAGTCGCAAATGAATCGTGCGACCGACGCTCGTCGTCAGCCTGGATCCACATTCAAGCCTTTCGTCTACGCGGCGGCATTGGAAGATGGGATGTCTCCTGTACAACCGTTCATGGACGCGCCGCGCGAATTCGTTTACGACCGAAACAAGATCTATCGTCCGGCAAACTACGGTGGCGGCTATTCAATGCAAGAAGTGCCGATGCGCACAGGTCTGATCAAGTCGTTGAACGTGGTGACAGTTGATGTCGCACTGCAAACGGGACTCGCACGCATTGCGAATCTGTCTGAGCGATTTGGCCTTCCGAAACCGGAGCGATATCCGTCGTTGGCGCTGGGCACCAAGGAAGTTACTCCGTTGCAGTTGGCGTCGGCCTACGCGGCGTTTGTGAACGACGGCGCTCGTGTCACGCCTCGCGTGATCAGCAGCATCGGTGAACCGCCCGGATCGCACAACGATCCTGTCGAGGCGAAACAGATTGTGAGTCGGACCACTGCGTACATGATCACCAACATGCTCAATGCGGTGATTGACCGAGGCACAGCAAAGAAAGCGCGCGGCACTGCGAAGGGAACTGCGATCGCGGGAAAGACCGGCACGTCGCGTGATGGATGGTTTGTTGGTTACACGCCGAATCTCGTCTGCGTGGTTTGGATCGGTTTCGACGACAATCAGCAACTCGGGTTAACGGGCGCAGAGGCTGCCCTGCCTGCGTGGTCTGAATTCATAGCTGGCGCCGTGGAGGTGCGACCTGATCTAGGTGGGGCAAGTTTCGAGTGTCCGGAGGGAATCAAGTTTGTGGAAATCGATTCCGCGACAGGACTGCTATCAACGGTGAATTGTCCCTTGCGAGAGTTGATTGCAGTCACTGAGCGGACCTCACCGCACTTAGAGTGTTATCTGCATGAGAATGTCCCGCCTCTTACGAGTCCATTTGCGGAGGAGAGCAACTCTGAAGAGCAGACCGTTGTTGCTCAAGACCGCCGTAGATCCGGACGCGAAAACACAATGGTTATTGAGTTCAGGCGCTACAAATCGACGCGTGTTGATGTTGATGCACAAGGGCGGCGTTCCCTCGTGAACGAAATGCGCTGAAAACGCCACGCCACTGACGCGGGTGTCTTAATAAATTTCGCTGGAGAATCTATTTCTCGAGAACAACCTGCGCGATGGCGTGTTGAGTTGTATGTGAGATTGAAAGGTGTGTTGCCGTCGCGCCCGTTCGCTGAAAGATTTCCAGCGCCTCTCCTGAGAAGATCAAATACGGTGCCCCGCTTTCATGAGCCGCAACCTCGACGTCCTGCCAGCTGATACCACCTCGCCACCCGGTTTGTAATGCTTTGAGTGCCGCTTCTTTTGCTGCAAAACGCGCGGCATAATGTTGTGCCGAAACCGCGCCTCGACCGTCGCAATACGCGCGCTCCGCAGCCGTGAACACGCGATCAGCAAAGCGAGGCGTGCGTAGCAACACTTCGCGAATCCTGGCAACTTCGATAATGTCTATACCGATGGAAACAATCACAACTGAAGCTGAAGTCGCTCGCGCCGGGTTTTACTGGCGCGAGTCAGAAGGTGTAAGAGCGCTTGTTTGCGCGCCGCTCGAGCAGGATGGATTTGTTAATGGTTTCTCCACTCGTCTCGGCGGCGTTAGCCCGATGCCTGACAGGGCGTTAAGCCTCGCTGGCTTCAATGAAGACAAAGCGGAGAACATTCTGGAGAATCGTCGCCGGTTTCTCAAGTTGTTTCCCGGTGACTGGACGCTGGCCGGGTGCTGGCAGGTTCACGGTTCAGACGTCCGCATCGTTAAAGATATGGAAGATGCGAAGCCGGCCGAGAACGAACTTGGAGACACTGTTTACTGTGATGCGATTGTCAGCGACGCGACCGGCGTGCTCGCAGGTGTGAAAACGGCCGACTGTGTTCCGCTTCTTTTCGGTGACCCGGCAACAGGTTCTTTTGCCGCAGTCCACGCAGGCTGGCGTGGTACGCTGGCGGAAGTGGCTCGCGTCGCAGTTAGGAGAATGAGGGAAGCGTATGATGTCCGACCCGCAGACCTGCGCGTCGCGATTGGAGTCTCAGCTGGCCCATGTTGTTATGAGGTTGGCGAAGAGGTTATTGACGCGTTTACGAGTAAGTTTTCCGACGGTCAAAAACTGTTCACCGAAACACGGCCCGGTCACGCGTTAGTAGATCTACTAACAGCCAATCGGGATCAGTTGATGTCAGAAGGAGTTTCTTCAGAGCGAATCTATGTTGCGCCCTTGTGCACGATGTGCAGGACTGATCTCTTTTTCTCCTATCGTAAGGAAAAGCGACTCCATGGAAAAGTCGGAAGATTGATGGCTGTGGTGGGAAGAGCATCTTAAAAGGATGAGGGATGAAGGATCAGTTCAGAACAGGAGCGAAGCGACTGCCTTCGACGGTTGATCGGCGATGTTCACTAAAACAGTCGCTTCGCTCCTGTTCTGAACGCCTTTGTACAAAAAGTCCGGAATCCCACCGACGCAGTCGGTGGATGGTTAATATTCAACCTACTGAGATCATCTCCCTTGTTAGGGAATACCACCGACGCAGTCGGTGGATTGTTCATACCTGACCTTCACACCGCCGCCAACACGCTAATGCTTTCAGGAAGCTTAAGTTTTGCAAGCGACCGCGATCGACTGATTAGGCAATGTGTGAACAATCCACCGACTCCCCGAGACTGTGTCAAAAATCGGGTAGCAGTGTGAAAGGAAAAAAGAGAGAAGCAAGCTGGTTAGAGTGGTATAAAGCATCAGCGAAAAGGAGCGCTGATGAATGGGTTATGTGGAAGGAACAAACCGGGAGCAAGTGATGTTGTTTCCGGCAGTGATCGATGAGTACGTAACTGCGAGAAACCCGGTGCGCTTTGTTGATGCGTTTGTGAACCGGCTGGAACTGGGAGCACTGGGATTCAGGAAAGCGGAGCCGGAAGCACGTGGG
>DATIBJ010000137.1:0-35762 GCA_035457565.1 Pyrinomonadaceae bacterium
AGTTTGATTTGGGGACGAAATCACGAGAACCATAGCGGTGAGATATTCAACTTGAATGGTTACGTTGCTGAATCGAGTTTGCGATTTGCGGAGCGCAATTCTGTGTACACGCGACTTGAACTTGTGGACAAGAACTCGTTGTTACGAAACGCTGACCGGCTGCTGCTGGGGATTGCTGATCACCACCCCTCGTTTCGCATAGGCGCTTACACTTTTGGCGGTTCTCGAGACTTGTGGAGCTCCGAACGTATAATCGCGTCGGTTGGCGCCGACGTAACGTTTTATTCCAAGCCCTCGATCCTTGATCGAATCTATGGTAATCATCCGACTTCATATCGCGTCTTCATCAATCTACGGCCGGGAAGAATGACACATTAGACCGGTAATGAATTTGCGGCGACTAGTTCAAACAAACGCGCCTGGAGCGGTAGTGTTAATCCGTCTCGTAGTGGGTGGCATATTCCTTTCGGAAGGTATCCAGAAATTTCTTTATCCTGCTGAAAACGCAGCAGGTAGATTCGCGAAGATTGGTATTCCGTGGCCTGAGATGACGGCACCCTTCGTAGCGGTCGTTGAGATAGGTTGCGGCGCTTTGATCATAGTCGGTCTGCTCACCAGGGTTGCCGCGTTACTGCTTATCATCGATATGCTCGTAGCGATCATTGCAACTAAGATTCCCATTCTGCTGGGCCACGGCTTTTGGGGATTTAGCTCTCGAGCCGTTCCTTATTACGGGTTTTGGGGAATGGCTCACGAAGCACGCACCGACTTCGCGATGTTGCTCTGCTCGCTCTTTCTTCTAATCGTTGGTGCGGGAACGTGGTCCATTGATGCCAAATTCACGGACAGGCGTTTAGCCAGGCGGTAATCAAACTCTCAAAAGAACGTCCAGTGCATCGCCATCCCGATCACGAGCCCTCGTTAGGTCAACTGGCGTTACTCTTCCTTAAGCTAGGCACCATCGCTTTTGGCGGTCCGGCGGCTCACATCGCGATGATGGAAGATGAGGTGGTTCGTCGTCGCCGTTGGCTGACTCGCGAGGAATTCCTCGATCTGCTGGGAGCGACCAATCTCATTCCTGGCCCAAACTCCACCGAGATGGCAATTCACGTTGGCCACCGCCAAGCTGGCTGGCCGGGACTACTCATCGCCGGCGCTAGTTTCATCCTCCCGGCTGCGCTAATAGTTACCGGATTCGCCTGGATTTATGTTCGATACGGTTCACTTCCAGCGGTAGAGGGGATCCTCTACGGCGTTAAGCCTGTGATCATCGCCGTGGTAATCCAGGCGTTGTGGTCACTCGGGCGGACTGCCATTAAGAATCTGTTTCTCGCAGCGGTAGGCGTTGTTGGCGTGGTGTTGGCGCTACTAGGAATTCACGAATTAATTATTCTCGCTGTTGCTGGACTTGTCGTGCTTGTGGCAAAGCTGTTTGCTCCAGGCCTCGATCGAAATCGTTTTCTTTCATTGGTGTCATCGACTCCTCTCGGTTTGTTTCTACAATCAACGGCGGCCACAACGTCGACCTTTGGACTTTGGCCACTGTTTCTGTTCTTTCTAAAAGTGGGTGCGATTCTGTATGGGAGTGGTTATGTTTTGCTGGTTTTCATTCGCGCCGATCTCGTGGAGCGCTGGCACTGGCTAAGCGAATCACAACTTCTTGATGCAATTGCTGTGGGCCAGGTTACACCGGGACCGGTCTTCACGACGGCAACCTTCATCGGGTACGTGCTCGGCGGATTTCAAGGAGCGATAGTTTCGACTGTTGGAATTTTCCTGCCGGCATTCTGCTTCGTCGCGATGAGTGGTCCATTGATTCCGCGAATACGCCGTTCATCGGCTGCGGGAGCATTTCTCGACGGTGTTAACGCAGCTGCGCTTTCCCTAATGGTCGTGGTGACATATCAACTTGGCCGCGCCGCGTTAGTTGATGTCGTGACAGCAGCGTTCGCGGTGATTAGCGCAGTGCTCTTGTTGCGCTTTCGTGTGAATTCCGCGTGGTTAGTGATAGCAGCGGCAATCGCCGGATGGTTGTTGTATGCGAGGTAGCGCTTACCGCAATTAGCGGATAGCAATCCGCAGTTGTTACGGTCCTTATCTTCCAGAGGGATGTAATTTGAGCCACTCTGCGCGCAGTAAAAAACTTCCCTCCGTTACTATTTGATCTCCTGCCATCAAACCCTCGAATACTGGAAAGACGCCATTGATTTCAGTACCTACGCGTACAGGTCGCATCTCGAATACGTTTGGTTCCTTCGTGGTCACGAACACCACCTGTTGATTATTGATGTTCTGAACCGCATTCTTAGGAATCACAGCTGTCGTTGTCTCTGACCCTCCCATGGTGGCAAATGCCACATTCACAAACATCCCAACTTTTAGAAGCTGACCTGGATTCGCAAGCTCTACTCTAGCCTGAGCAGTTCGCGTCGCTTGATCGATAACTGGATCAACGTAGGTAACCAGCCCCCGAAATATTCTTCCGGGATAAGCATCACTCGTGATGCTTGCACCGCTTCCAACACGAATCTTTCCGAGATCCTTTTCATAGACTTGTGCGATTACCCAAACGCTCGAAAGATCAGCGATCCGCATCAGTTCCTTGTCCGTGGGTACAACTTCACCCGGATTAACTGATCGGGCTATGACTGTTCCGGAAACAGGTGCTGGTAAACTGACTTCCGAATTCACTTGAGAGGGCGATTTCAGTTGAGTGATACGCTGCGCCGAGAGTCCGAGCCGCATGAGTCGCTGGCGTTGCGAGGCCACTTCAGCCTCAGCAGTTTTAAGTTTAGTGGTTGCCTGTTCAACTTCTTCGCGACTGGCAGCGCCTATTTCGACCAGCTTAACCGTCCGGGCGTGATGTTTATGATGCTCATCGAGATCAGCGAGAGCAGTCAGATATCGTGACTGCGCCATCGCGAGTTCGTCGCTGAAAATCACGACCATCGTCTGGCCTTGTCTCACGTTGTGACCCAGCTCGGCAGTTACACGACGGACAATCCCACCAACAAGCGAAACAACGGGAGTTGTGCGGTACAGGTTCGCTTGCACCGTTCCAACCAACGGTGGCCCAGCCGGCTGCTGCCCGGCGATTAGATGCTCGCTAACCGTTTCAATCTTGATGCGGGCATTTTGTGCGGCCTCTGAAGAGAGAGTGATCGTAGGCTTTGTCGGTTCTGTTTGATTTGGAGAACCAGAGTTGTCAGCGGCTATATTCCGCGGTGCGGGTACAGGACGACCAGCTCCGCTTCGGCCTCGATTCCATAGCAACAACGCAATCATCGCTACTATAGCAACAGCGCCCACGGTTACTACCACGATGATTGTGCGCTTACGCCGGCCTGCGGTGAGGGCTTGTGGAGAAGTCCCACTTCCAACGTCGCTAATGGTGTCATGAGCAGCCGATTGTTCAGGTTCGTTGTTCATTTGACCTCACGATTGTTGATGCGACCTGGCGAAGATAGCGAAGTTTCTGAAAGCGCAATTAACTTCGGTTCAGATGTGGCGCGCTGCACTTCGACTCGTGACAAATATGTTTCCAGCAAGGCATCGATGTACCCATTCTCCAACTCAATAAACCGCCGTTGTTCCGCGATGTAATCGAGCAGCGTCTTTGATCCGAGTTCATAGGTTTGTCGAATCACGTTTAGATTGCTGCTTGCCTGCTCTCTAACGCCAACGCGGTAGATTTCGGCGGCACGGGCGGCTCGTTGAAAACGCGCAAACGCCATAGCAACTTCGTTTCGCACTGCAAGCTCCGTAAACTCCCGACGGCGTTTTGCTGCTTCGTTCTCGGCTACCGCCGCCGCTATCACACCTTGGTTTTTGTTTCTGACTGGTAATTCAAGCGTGATTCCTGCAGCAACAGAATGAAATACTCCTTGAATGGGAACCAGCTGTCCCGAAATGCTCACTCCTTGCTGCGGAAAGCTAAAGTCCATTCGCTCGTATTTACCGGTCAAACTTGCATTCAGTCGACCCTCGGCTCGTGCTTGTTCAATGCGAGCCGAAGCCAACTCTTCTGACGCGCGCGCCGCCAAAATGTCAGGTCGCGTACGTATTGCCTCGTCAATAACCGCGCTCAACGTTGGTAACGCTTCGGCCGGATGATCGAACTCGCCTTTCAGACGCAAAGGTTCCTCAGGTCTCATGCCGATGATGTTTCGCAGTTCAAAAAGCGCGATTTCAACTTTGCCTTCATTCGTTTCTCGCATGGACCGGATCCGATTCACCTCGACCAGAAGGATATTCTCTTCCAAAGGAGCGGTTCGCCCTTCCCTTACTTTCGCTGCAACCAGGTTGAACCCACGATCCGTTGTGACTACAAGGTCCTCCGTAAATCCAAGCTTGAATATCTCCGCAAGGGCTACACCAAACTTGTTGCGTACCTCAGCTGCCAGCAAGCGCTCACGATCGGCAAGCAGTTGCTCTTTTAATTCCACTTCTTTCTGAGCTACGAGCACTCGCGCTGATCGTCGACCTCCCAATTCCAGCGGCCACATGCCAGCGACCATCGTTGTATTGTCGCTGCCACCGAGTTGGTCCTTTCGCTCAAAATCGACCGAGGGGTTCGGCCGCAACTCCGCCTGTCTGATCAAAGCTCGACTAGCATCGACTTCGCTCCGGAAGGCGAGTAGTTCGCCATTGTGTCTGAGTGCGTAAGCAACCGCTTGATCTGCGGTCAGGCCATTCGAAGGATCGAAATAACGTGCCATCGATGTCCCAACCGCTTGAGCGAAAACTCTCGATTCACTCTGAGCTGCGACGGTGAATGGGACCACTAATAACGCGAGCAACTTGAGCAGCAGATTCTTTCGTAACTTCATGGTTCAAACCTCATGTAGTTCTAAACTCAATCCTGAAGGACTTCCGCGTCGCTTTCGAATTCGTGTTGCGGTGTTAGTTCTTCCTGGTTGCGACGCGCCGCCTGTTCTGCCGGTGGTTTCATCTGTTTCTTAAGTTTCCATGCGCGCAGCGAATAGAAGATGACGGGCGTCACAACCAGCACGTGAAGAAGACTGGAAACCATTCCGCCTAATACCGGCGTAGCCAGCGGTTTCATCACCTCAGCTCCTGCACTGGTGCTCCACATGATCGGCAATAACCCCGCAACGACGGTCGACACGGTCATCACCTTTGGTCGAAGTCTGAGCAGTGCACCTTCCATGACTGCGTCCTTCAACGTCTGGAGCGTGAGCGTTCCAACCTGCTGGATCTTTCGCATCACAGCTTCTTCGAGATAGATCACCATCACCACGCCTGTTTGCACTGCTGTTCCGAATAGCGCGATGAACCCCACCCAAACAGCCACTGAGAAGTTGTAGTTAAGTAACCACAGCAAATAGACGCCGCCCGTCAAAGCAAATGGAACCGCCAACAAAACGTGCGCTGCCTCCAGCGCCGAGTGATATGTGACGTAGAGCAAGCCAAAGATAATCAGCAGCACGATTGGAACAACGATCATGAGACGCTGCCGAGCACGCTGTTGATTCTCGTACTGTCCACTCCAGGCGATGTAATAGCCGGTCGGCAGTTGAACCTGTTTATCGATCACGCTCTTTGCCTCGTCGACGAAGCCACCGACATCACGACCACGCACATTCAGGAGCACAGTTCCTCTTAGCAGGCCGTTCTCGCTTGAGATCATTGTTGGTCCATTGACCGTTCTTATTTCCGTTAGTTGTGCGAGCGGAATTGGGGCACCGGTCGGCGAGGTGACCGGAATTTGACTAATAGCTTCTCGACTGTCTCGAAACTCAGAAGCGAAACGCACCCGCACCGGAAAACGTTTTCGTCCTTCGATGGTGATGGCGAGATTGGTTTCGCCGATTCCTATTTCAATCGCGTCTTGAATTGTCGCGACGTCAATACCATACCGAGCCGCTGCGGTACGGTTGATCTTGATGTCGATGTAAGGCGCGCCGCTAATCTGTTCCGGATACACATCAACGGCGCCGCGAACTACCTTGACCACGTCTGCCACGCGGCGCGAAACGTCCTCTAACGTTTTCAGGTCGTTGCCGAATATCTTGATACCAACTTGCGAACGAATCCCGGTTGAGAGCATGTCAATGCGGTTGATAATCGGTTGAGTCCAGATGTTGGTGACTCCCGGCATCCGAAGTCTTTCATCCATTTCTGCAATCAAACGTTCTCGCGTCATGCCCGCCCGCCATTGCTCCGGCAACTTCAAATGCACGATGGTCTCGTTCATGTTTACCGGAGCTGGATCCGTGGAACTTTCTGCACGCCCGGATTTGCCAACCGCCCATTCAACCTCAGGGAAGCTCTTGAGGATTTCGTCCTGGCGAGAGGTGATTTTCAGCGCTTCGTCTATTGAAATTGCTGGATCGGTAACGGGCATAAACATTAAGTCGCCCTCATTCAGCGGTGGCATGAACTCTTTGCCAATGCCGAGCGAGAGCAACACCGCGCCTGAAAAAAGAATCGCTGCGGTCATGACGGTGATCAGGCGATGGCGGAGTGCAAGAGTTAACACTGGGCGGTAGATGGCCCGAAGAACACGCATCACCGGGTTGGCACTCTCTGAATGGAACTTTCCACCGAGCAAAAATGTGCAGAGGACAGGAACAAGAGTTACTGCGATAACCGTGGCGCCGATCATCGCGAATGTTTTGGTGAACGCTAGCGGGTGGAAGAGTTTTCCTTCCTGGCCGGTTAAGGCAAAGACAGGGATAAAGGCGAGCACGATAATCACCATGGAAAAGAAGACTGGTCGAGCAACCAGTTTTGTTGAATCCAAAACAGTCTTCCAAACCAATGGTCTGTCTTTCGGATCCACCTTGCGCTTCTCGAGAAAACGGAAGGCGTTCTCTGTCACCACGATTCCGGCGTCAACAAGTACGCCAATGGCGATCGCAATACCGGAAAGTGACATCAGATTGGAACTGATACCCATGTACTTCATGAACAGAAACGACATGAGTACCGCGAGGGGAAGAGGGATCGTCACGATCAGAATCGACCGAAAGTGAAGCAGGAAAATTATGTGGGCGAGTGTTACTAGTAATAGCTCTTCGATGAGTGCCCGCTTCAACGTGCTGGTTGCGCGTTGTATAAGCTGAGTTCGATCGTAAAACGGAACCAGTGTGACGCCTTGCGGGAGTCCTGATTGTAGCGCGGCTATCTTTTCTTTCACCGCGTCGATTACTTCCAGAGTGTTAACACCGTAACGAGCAATTACAACGCCGCCAACGGCCTCTTTTCCGTTTTTATCCAGAGCTCCGGTGCGAAACGCATTACCGAGTTTTACGTCGGCGACATTTCGTACATAGATGGGCGTACCGTTTTGTGCTCCGATGACAACATTCGCTACGTCCGCTACCGATTCGATAAGTCCAACACCACGAACTACCGCCCACTCCCCAGATTGCTCGACTACATTGCCACCGACGTTGTTGTTTGAACGCTGAACTGCTTCTACAACCGAGGAGAGTGAAAGTGAGTAGGATCGTAGTTTGTTTGGATCAACGTCGACCTGATATTGCTGAACATAACCTCCGACTGAAGCAACCTCCGCAACACCTGGCACAGAGTTCAGTTGGTAACGAACAAACCAATCCTGCAGCGTTCGGAGATCGCGTAAGTTCATCTGGTCGCTTTCGAGCGTGTACCAGAAGACCTGACCCACGCCCGTCGCGTCTGGACCAAGCGTGGGAACGACGCCCTCGGGAAGTTGCTTGCTTACCAGGTTAAGTCGTTCAAGTACTCTGGTACGAGCCCAATACAGATCGACGTTATCTTCAAAGATGACGTTGATCATCGAGAAGCTAAACGCCGAACTGGCACGCACTACTCGTACACCTGGAAGGCCTTGTAGGTTGGTTACCAAAGGATAGGTCACTTGGTCTTCTACTTCCTGCGGCGACCGGCCCAACCAATCGGTGAAGACGATTACCTGGTTATCCGAAAGATCCGGAATGGCATCGATCGGTGTGTGCAGCAAGGCCCAGTAGCCCCAGGCCGCGAGGCCAAGGTAGAAGGCGACAATCAAGCCGCGATTCCGCAAGCTGAAATTTATGAGACTATTGATCATGAGAAGATCAACGTGATCACTGTGCAGTTATGGGAAAGGCCGCCTGGCCACGCCCTTTTGATCCTTCATAAGTGATCTTGACCTGCCATTCACCAGCCATTTGAATTTGCGTCTTACCGGCGTAAACACCCGGCGTCGCCGTTGTGGTAAAACTGGCAGCGTTGTTCATTTCAGACATCGTTCCCATCTGCGGCATGTGAAAAATCAGTGCGACAGCACCGACGTCTACTGGTTTTCCTGCCGCATCTGCAAACGTAAGTGTGAACTCCGTGTTGCCATGTTTGAGAACTCCGTCCGGCGTGGCGAGAGAAACGGTAAGACCGTTTCCGGCCGGCGCGCTCTTAATTATTTTGCCGGCCGTCTCGCCTTGTTGTGATGAGCTACACGCGGCGAACAACATGGCCAATCCAATGACACTTAATGAAACTGCAAGTTTCTTCATGGTCGTCTCTCCGTTTTTGATCCAGATAACATCTCTTAACGCGTGTTAAGTCGGCGGAAATGTTGTGGCAATCGGAATCATGTACTCCGATCGACACACTCCTGCCGTGTCTGTCTGTAGTCACACAAGAGTGACTAACCGACAGAAGACACACTACTGCCTTATTGGAGTTAAATCAGAAGAGCGAGATTGTGAAGATAGAGAGGGCCAGATTTCGGAGGCCCATGCAGCCGATCACTACTGGCAAATCGTAAAAACCCGGTGGGCGGCGAATAAGTTAATGCGGCATGTGAGAGCGCGCGCAAGGTAGCTGATGGCGTCACGCGAGACGCTTTCGGCGGTGACGTCGTTCCGTTTTGAGCGCAGTTGAGCGCGCAACACAGCTTAGCATTAGCAACTTCAGGGGTTGACTCTTGCTTGAGGGCGGCTTCACAGCAATCCATGTCCATCATTTCGCCCATGCTGCATTCACCCTCGCCAAAGTGAATAGGTACGCCGGCAAGAGTGGTACCTGCAAGTATGAGAACGAGGAATAAGGATGCTAGTCGCGTCTTCATCGACCTGTCACTCTATTGAAACCGCTGGACACAGTCAACTTCCTGGTCCTGAGTCCCGATGTACTTTGGCAATGCCTGTGCCGAACAACGTGTTGCGTGTTTTTCAACCAAATCAGCAGCAAAACTGGGCACAGTCGCCCAGTGTAGTGGACAATTACGCAACCACGCCTCGTCGGTTACAGTGAAACACGCCGCAATCTCAGCGCGTTACCAATTACCGAAACTGAACTAAAGCTCATAGCTGCCGCGGCGAGCATCGGGCTAAGCAACAATCCAAAGAACGGGTACAGAATTCCAGCTGCGATGGGAACTCCGAGCGAGTTGTAGATAAACGCAAAGAATAGATTCTCTTTAATATTCTTCATCGTTGCGCGGCTCAAACGGATTGCCCGGACAATGCCACGCAGGTCTCCTTTGACTAATGTTACACCCGCGCTCTGCATCGCGACGTCGGTACCTGTACCCATCGCGATTCCCACGTGGGCTTGAGCAAGCGCGGGCGCGTCGTTGATCCCATCACCCGCCATCGCGACTTTTCGCCCTTCATTCTGAAAACGTTTTACGATCTCAGCTTTCTGATTCGGGAGCACTTCGGCAGCAACTTCATCGATGTTCAGTTTGCGGGCTACGGCTTCAGCCGTCGTACGACTATCGCCGGTCAACATTACGATCCTGATTCCTCGCTCATGCAGCTGACGGATCGCGTCAGGCGTGCTCTCCTTTATTGGATCGGCAACTCCCAGCAAACCGGCAGGATTGCCGTTAACAATCATAACCATCACGGTTTGTCCTTCGCCGCGATAGTTTTCAGCTCGCCTCGCTAACTCAGCGGCGTCGATCCCACTCTCTTCGAGCAAGGCACTATTACCAAGTGCGACCGAGTGACCATCAACAGTTCCTTTCACTCCTTTTCCAGTTATCGATTGGAACGTGTCAGCTTTCGCCAAAGCGACACCGCGCTCTTCGGCGCCTTTAACAATCGCGGCCGCCAATGGATGTTCACTCCCACTCTCCAAGCTCGCGGCAAGACGAAGCAGTTCTTTTTCGTCAAATCTCTGGAGAGGTACTACTGTCACTAACTTCGGTTTGCCTTCGGTTAGTGTACCTGTCTTATCAACGACCAGTGTGTCGATTTCTCGTAGCACCTCAATCGCTTCAGCGTTCTTAAACAAAATTCCTGCTTGCGCACCTTTGCCAGTCGCGACCATGATCGACATCGGCGTTGCCAAACCAAGGGCGCAGGGACAGGCAATGATTAAGACCGCAACTGCATTGATCATCGCGAATGCCATACGCGGTTCCGGACCAACGGTGCCCCAGACAATGAACGTGATGATCGCAATTACGATTACAGTCGGAACAAAATAGCCGGCGACCAGGTCGGCTAGTTTCTGAATAGGTGCGCGACTACGTTGCGCCTCAGCAACCATCTGTACGATCTGAGATAGTAACGTTTCTGCGCCTACACGTTCCGCTTGAATGACGAGTGAACCGGTACCATTAACAGTAGCTCCGATTACGCGATCACTCTGTCTCTTCTCAACCGGAATCGGCTCGCCGGTGACCATCGATTCATCGACGGCACTCGTTCCTTCCAGCACAATTCCGTCGACAGGAATTTTCTCGCCGGGTCGGACGCGCAGGCGATCACCCTTCATTACTTGATCGAGTGGCACATCTTCATCACTGCCGGCTGCACTTAACCGCCGCGCCGTCTTCGGCGCGAGTCCTAAAAGAGCCTTGATCGCCGCGCCGGTTGAAGTGCGTGCTTTGAGTTCCAACACCTGACCCAAGAGCACCAGCGTCGTTATAACCGCAGCTGCTTCGAAATAAACCGGCACGTTTCCCGCGTGATCGGTAAACGAATGTGGAAAGATTTGTGGAAACAGTGTAGCTACCACGCTATACAGGTAAGCCACCGACACACCTAAGCCGATCAACGTGAACATATTGAGGCTGCGGTTTACGAGTGAGTACCAGGCGCGCACGAAGAATGGCCAACCGCCCCAAAGGACAACCGGAGTGGCAAGAGCAAATGAAATCCACGTAACAGTACGTCCCGCGATCATGCTAAGAACCGGGTTTTCGGGGAGCATCTCGCTCATCGCAATTATCAGAAGCGGCAATGTCAGCGCGGTACTCACCCAAAAGCGCCGCTTCATGTCATCTAGCTCTTCATTTTCTTCTTCTGCGACAACGGTCCGCGGCTCGAGAGCCATCCCGCAAATCGGACAGATGCCAGGTGCATCACGAATGATCTCCGGATGCATTGGACAGGTGTATTCGGTTTTCTCCTTTGGAGCTGTTACAACCGCCGGCTCCAGAGCCATCCCGCACTTCGGGCACGAACCAGGGTTGTTTTGTCGCACTTCTGGGTGCATCGGGCACGTGTAATCGCCCGCGGTCGGAGATGGAGTGTGCTTGTGAGGTCGAAGCGGTGTAATCGCCGTCAACTGATGAGCCGATAAATATCTTTCGGGGGCCTCCCGAAATTTGTCTCGACAATGCACGGCGCAGAAGTAGTAAGTTTGCCCCTCGTATTCAGCTGAGCCGGCGGCGTGGTCCGGATTCACGTACATGCCACATACTGGATCCTTGACCATTTCAGTTGCTGCTAAACCCGTCATCGCTTTTCTTAACCCTTTTCATTTGTACGAGCTGATATCAGCTGTTGCCATTCGGATGCGCGATGGTTTTCCGAATTCTGTCCACGCAAAAAACACTTCATTCCCCAGCCGTGCCATGCGAGGGAATCCACTCGATCGCGAGATGTCGGTCGATGCGATAACGGCGGGCGATCCTAGTGACCCATTCGACTGAACGCGTCTCACTTTAATCTCACCGCCTTCCGGTGTGCCTGATAACCAACACACAAGAGCAGATCTATCCGGAAGAAGCAGCACATCGACGCGGCCTTGTGTCTGACCATCGTCGATTTGTATAGGAGGTCCAAACGAGTTACCACCGTCAGTCGAGAATGCAACCTTCACGTGAGGAGTACCACCGACGCCCGTGTACCACGCGACTGCGACATGCTGGTCATCGGCTGCAACGGACGGCCCGTTGACCGGACATCCATTGATTTGCCAATTATCTGAGTAGACTGGCTGCGGGGATGTCCAGCCGCTTCCGTTGTGACGAACAGCGTAGGTGTCGCGCGTTTCGTTTTGCGATCGATCGCGGTACACCGCGATCACTCCATTGCCAGTGAGAGCAGCAGACGTCTGACAGCATTCACACACTCGCTCATCCAGCTCCACGTCTTCAGATATCCTTCCGTTTCCATCGATTGTTGCGTAACGTAAGGTCATGCTTACGGGCGATGGCTTGTCTTCGTTATGCTCGTCTTTCATGCCTTTCATGTTGCGACCATCCAGCCATATTGCACCGACACGACCATTACTCAGCGGGAGCAGCGACACGAATCCGTGTTCGGTCTGCGTGTTATCGAGATGGGGAACAATCGGTTTCGTCCAGGTCTTACCGCCATCTTTTGAAAGCGCGATATGGACGTTGTAAGCATAGGTGCTTGTGCTGCTCTTTACTAACCAGTGCGCTGCGAGTGAGCGATCAGTGAGTCCAATCACGGATGGAAAGTCAGCCCAGTTGACGAACCAGTTCTCTCCCTGTGCAACAGTTCGCGATTCATCCCACCTTGTTTGGTCTCTAGTGGCCATTCGTAGGGCATAGCGCTTCTCACCAACCTTTTCGACCCAACTCAGAATGATGCGTCCCTCCTGAGTCGTGTATAACTCAGGCTCCCGCGCATCTCCGCTCTTAGGGGCATCCGCTGGACGTATCACCAAAGGTTGCTCAGAAAGTGCTGATTGTTGTGAGCTGTTGACGCGGCTTGAGGAATCGCTGAGGCTGCGACTGCAGCCGAATGTGCAAGCCATGATTAGCATCACTGAGCAGATCAATACGCAGCGGTAATTCGTCATAATCGCTAACTCGGTTCCTTTCCAGTCGTCTCGAGTTTTCTAAGGCTCTCAGTATGCTCGATCAGTCACAGAAACGTGATACTACCCACAATACCTCTACAGATTGTCGCGGTAGCATACGAATCCTGGTAGCGAAATTCAAAGAGGAGGTACTGATATGGCTGATACTCAGCGCGACCCTGTGTGCGGGATGGAAGTGGAAGAGCAAAGTGCTGCTGGTCGATCGAACTATCAAGGTCAAAGCTATTACTTCTGCAGTGAGAACTGCAAACGACAATTCGATCAAAACCCGCAGCAGTACGCAAGAGAGCGAGGACGAGGGACAGGCAGTTCAGCCTGACGGTCGCGAGCTCGGATACATGGTTTTGGTTTCAACATTAAACAGGAAAGAGCCAGGCAAGTTGCCTGGCTCTTCGTGCAACATTTCGATCTTCGACGCTATCACGCCCAGATTACGAACGTGAATACCTTCCGGCCGTTACCAAGATCAAGTTCATATAGCGAATTCTTACCATTCGGAGAGTGCCGGATCAGCCTGCCCCACTCAGGAGGAGCGCTATGCACGAAGTCCTGTACACGATTAATCAACTGACCCAGGGTGCTACTGCTGTCCAGATGTGAATAGATAGTGACGAGCTGATTATAGTCGTGACTGTTTGGATGCTGATTTGTGGATGGATTGTTAGTGTAATCCATGCACGTTCCCAAGTTCGGATTGTTGAAGTTTTCGTCTTGATGGTCCAACCCTAACGTGTGACCAACTTCCTGACACGAAACGAGATTTCTCCACGCTGTGCTGTTGTACGTTGGAGTGTTGAAATAGGTATCGTTCAGCTTCACGGTGCCTTGAGTAATATGTGTGCCCCCGGTGATCCAAACTTGAGCGACACCGAGCCAGCCATTGTTCCCATATGTTTCGTTGCACACTTCAACTCGACCGCTTGTCGGACGACAGTTTCTTGGTTTTGCGCCGCCTGGAACTATCACGGTGTCAAGGACGGTCGATTGGCTCCAGTCGCCGGCGGTTGTACCGAGTACACTGTCCCACGGTCCTGATACATTGTCGCCTAGGTTTACGGTGAAAGGATTGCTCGTTCGTGACCAGTGGAAGCCGTTCCACGAGTGATTTGCGGATGTGACGGTGGTCAAGGCGACCAAGGCTACTATGATGAACGAAAGTAAAAGCAGACGGTAATGTGAAGTCCGGCGCATTTCTCCTCCTTGTGCGAATGGTGGTTTAAACATTTAGCTTCAGGTGTGAAGGGCGATCTCTATGAAGCCAGCGTTTGCGATGGGCAGTATATTCATGCATATCGAAAACCGTGTCAATGGAAACGATGTTCAAGCTTCGTGAATCCAAAACCTGGTTGCCGCATGACGAGGCGCCACAATCGGGCCTGGAGTGATGGTTTTAGGTCGATGTTTACAAAAAAGGGAGACTATATTCTCATTTTTGATTTGTGCGAATGAGAAACTCATTTTGTAGTTCTGCGACTTTCGAACACGAGGAACCGCATAGAGCGCACCGGCAAAAAGGCGACTATTTGGGAGGAAAGAATGAAAATACTGAGTAAATTCACGATTTTGATAATCATGCTCGGGATGGTTTGGCTAACGCCCCTAGCCCAGAAGAAAGCACGCACGTCCGACGCCGCGCGCCACGCCGGAGAAGCGTCAAAGGCGTTCACCGAAATCATGAACGTCAGAGACAAAGCGATTCCGCAAGAGCTACTCGACAACGCTGAAGCAATTGCTGTTTTTCCCGATGTCGTTAAGGCCGCATTCATCGTTGGTGGCCGCGGCGGTCAAGGTGTGATCAGCAAACGTGTGAAAGGCGGATGGGGTCCACCAGCATTCTTTAATCTTAGTGGGGGCAGCTTTGGTCCACAGATTGGCGCGCAGAAAACTGACTACGTTTTGCTCATTATGAACCCGAGCGGCGTTGAAGGTCTGTTGAGCGACAAGTTTGAGATTGGTGGTGAAGCGAGCGTCGCTGCTGGTCCAGTTGGCAGGGAAGCAGCAGCATCGACTAATCCACGTTTAGATGCCGGCATACTTTCTTACTCGAGAAGCAAAGGTGTGTTTGTCGGCGCTGCTCTTAAAGGTGCAGTGATTACTCCTGACAACGATCTGAACGAAGCTGTTTATGGTTTGAAGGCCAAAGAGATTCTGACAGGTAAGGTGATGATGTTGGACCAAATGCCTTCGGCGGTCAGAATCTTTCCACGCACATTGGTCCGTTATTCAATTCGTTAGCCTCACGAGGGCGCGCATAACAAATCCTTGACGCATTTGTTTGCGCGCCCTAGAATGCCTTGTCACCTTCTGCCGCGTGAACTTGTGATTCTCACAAGCGACTGACTGATCGAAGCGAAATCAATGCTCCCTCGAACCCAGAGACAAAAGGATATTCTTGATTTCATCACTCGCTTTCTCGAACGCCACGGTCACCAACCTTCTTACGCACAAATCGCCAGACACTTCGGTGTGAAGTCACGCGCGACGATCGCAAAGCACATCACGGCGCTTGAGAAACGCGGTCTGTTGGCTCGGCAACATGAAGACGGATCCTTCGGACTCAACGTAAAGGTCGAGGACAACACGTCCGAATCTTTGTGTGAAGTAAAACTCCTCGGACGCATTGCGGCAGGTGCGCCTCTGGAAGTGGTCGACTATGAAGAACGCATTCCAGTACCGCGCTTCCTGCTCGGACGAGTGAAGCCGGATCGCGTGTATGCACTGCGCGTGAAGGGCGATTCGATGATCGATGAGCACATCTGCGATGGCGACATCGCGCTGATCGAGAATCGCACGGATGCGCGTGACGGCGAGATCGTGGTGGCGCTTCTAATTGAGGACAATCAAGCGACTTTGAAGAGGCTCTACCGGCGAGGAATGTACATTGAATTGCAACCCGCCAACTCCCAGCTACAACCGTTAACGGTTCCTGCTAATCAGGTTCGGGTCCAGGGCATTTTCCGCGGACTTTTAAGACCTAGCAATTAGGGAATTAGCTGCCAAAGGGCCGACGGGTTCAGAAAAACTCAAGCTTTCAGAAATCCTGGGTACTGCGCGACAGGATGAAGTCATCGGGATTCATTTTGGTTTCTGAAAGTTTTCGACTAACAGTACAGGTTCCCAGTTGTTAGATGTCTTCAGAGCTCCCATTCGGATTAGAAAGAGATCGACAGGTTTAGACCACTCCTTCGAATCCCAAAAGTTTGTGAGTTTCTTCTGCGTGAAAGTTAGCCAATACTGCTTTCCGTCTTCCGTGAACAGCACGTCCACCTCATACGGCTTATAAGTTTCCAGTGCTCCGGCGTAAAGGCGCGCCCACTGGCGAATCACTTCAGCTTTAGCCTCTAGTGTGCGTCGTGTGAGCCCGGCGTAAGTAGCTCTGACGCGGGTCGGTGAAAGATCTGGGTCGACGATCATCGTTTCCATCTTGTTGCCGCGACTATCAGCGCTGGCGAGTTTTGCTGCGAGTTCTTTCAGCGTGCCAGCCTGATAATCCTCTGGTGTCCGAGCCCGTTTGACGCCGGCCGAACTGGTCTGCTGAGCATGTACAGTGAAAGTGAGCGCCGCAATGATCAGGCAAGCAAATTTCAATTTGTTCATCGAATACCTCACTTAGACGCACCTCTTATGCTGATCTATAGGAGCTTGAATCAGATAATCAAACTTCCGATCAAAAGCCTCTCAATGGCAAGTCGGAAGATCGCTGCAGCCAATTGTTTGCAGGGTACACAGACCTTCCGCTAATCACATGCAGCGTGTAAGCATGACGCGACTTGTTTGATCGGTTTTCCAGACTTCGATGTGGTAATAATCCATGAAGCACGATTAGAGTGCCTTTGCTCACTTCCAGTGGCACTAACTCCTCTTCCGGCCAGGGCGTTTCATCATAAACCTCAAACTGCATTCCATCATTCTGTGAACGAACCCAGCGCGACTTCAATCCATGACGATGTCCGCCAGGCACTACCCATAAACAGCCATTGTCGATCCGAGCATCTTCCAGCGCGAACCAAAGACCGGCGATGTACATCGGCTCTGTGTACAAGAAAGTGCTGTCTTGATGACACGTCACTTCACCGCCGATGTGGGGCTGTTTGAAGATATACATCGACTGAAGCAGAAGCGGATCTTCAACCCCCAAATAGTCAACGAGCTCACGTAGCTTTGGCGTGCGCGAAAACCGATTGAAGACCGGATCGAGATCGTGCAGCGCATGACCGATCTTGTTTATCGACTGCTCTTTTGATTGCTTAAGCGTGCCATCCGCGTTGAAAGCTCTCTCTTCAAAGAAAAACCGTATTTTGTCGCCGGACGTTAAGAAGTATTCATCAGTGAGTCGATTCTGTTCTCGCGTGGAGAAAATGGACACCAGCTCAAACGGATCAAACTCTCGAACCAACTGTTCCGCTCGCGCTCGCAGGAGGTCGCAGATGTCGTGATCGACAAAACCTTCGAGCACCAAAAACCCGTCTTGATGGTATTCATTTAGTTGCGTCACGAACTTCATCTTAGTGCAGCAACGGGATAAAATGAATCACGCAATCGCGAAAGGAGTTCACGCTTTGAAGAGGGTTGCGATCTGTTACTCGGTCCTCATAGTTTTCTGGCTATTGCTGACAGCGACGTCAGCATACAGTCAACAAACTCCACCAGCGACGCCGCCATCTTCACCTACTCCAAAATCCAAGTTTCTTAAGAAGACTAATGCCATTCCTAACAGATATATCGTGGTGTTGAATGATGATGTCGCTCCCGATTACCTATCGCGTGAAGTTCGACTGAAACGGGTAACTGCCATCGCCGAGCGCCACGCGCAAGCCCACAATGGAAAGTTTGACTACGTTTACGAAACAGCACTGAAAGGATATGCGATTGAATTGCCGACTGAGGCTGCCGCGATCGCCATCAGTGAATTGCCTGAGGTTAAGTTTGTCGAACAAGATGCGATGGGTTCATGGGGCGTCGGTGTGTACAACCAGGTAGCGGGCCAATGCGGTGCGGAGCTAGGATTGCAGACAGCCCGATCGGTTTTGAGCCGCAGTCGCTAGTACCTTGGAAGAGTGACGATGCAGGTCGTAAGTTCCGATGTGCCGTATCGAAACTGGTAAGGACTCACATACTGCAGAGTAGCGACCATGCGACAATGTGACACAAAAACGTGTGCGCGCGAGTAATGCGAAACGTTCCAGCATTTTGAGAGCGGAGCGAGGTGTCATTTATGAGGCGAAGCTCAACAATATTTCTTCAGATAGTAATTGTGCTTATCGGTATTGGTGCTCTTGCTCTCATGCTTTGGGAACCTCAAATCGAGGGCAGAAATGCGCACGCCACGCTCTTTGAGATCTATTTCAAAGATCCCTTTCTGGCGTATGCGTATATCGCGTCCATTCCATTTTTCATAGCGCTCTATCAGGCATTCAAGGTGTTGGAGTACGTAAGACAAAATAAGACATTCTCGCATGCGACAGTGAAAGCCCTGCGGACCATAAAATACTGCGCAATAGCCATTATCGGTTTTGTGGCGGTATCAGTGATCTTCATTATGTTTGCCGACAAAGACGACCGGCCGGCGGGGGTTTTCATGAGGATCCTCATTGCCTTCCCTTCGATCGTGATTGCCACCGCGGCGGCGATGTTTGGACGGATTATGCAGAATGCCGTGGACATAAAATCCGAGAACGACTTAACGGTGTAAGGAGAACAGCATAGCGACAGCGGATAGCCTAGCCTCTCGGTTTGGTGGATTCCTCACCCCACGTGTTTTTACGTGGGAGTCTATACTCAAGACGTGCCTAAAATCCTTAGCCCATTCTCAAATTTAGATTGGAGAGTTTATTAAGCCTCCCAACTTGAGATCAAAAGGCGGTCAAGTGGCCGCCTTTGTTATTGCGATAAGCTGTTGTGTGAGTTTAGATTACCTGGAGCCGGCTGCCGGAATTGAACCGGCGACCTTCTAATTACGAATCAGACGCTCTACCAACTGAGCTAAGCCGGCTTTTGCTATCGTGAAGAGACTTTGCACTATACGAACCGCGACTTTAGAGTGTCAAGCAAGCGTTGGATGCAGCCTGCGTGGGTCGTGAGTCAGTACCGTAACGCGGCAGAGTCGGGTCACGTTTCTGGTAAGGCCCGCTCATCGTAAGTGGACCCGACGCTACCGCGTTACGGTACTGACTCCGACCCACGTAGGAGTCTAGACCGCACGTTGACGACAAACTGAAGTTTATCGAACATTACGAACACAGGAGGGAAGATGCCAAAGAATCCAAAATTGAACATAGCCCGATACAAGGTTGGTGGCGGGGAGTTAAACCCATTCGAGTTTCATCAGAACCAGCAAGCATTAGTAGAACAGCAGCAGCATGACGCTGATAACTTGATACCTGGCACGCCTCCCGAGGTGAAGGCAGAATCGGACGAACGCAGGGGCGGTCTCGGTGCACCCGCCGCGACGGCGGCGGCGACGTTGTCTACAAAGACTAGAAGCAAGTTGCCTCCAAAAACCAGAAGGCAGGCCGGCACGAAGAAAGCGTCAACAAAAAAATCGGTATCTCAGAAGGGCCGCGAGAAATCTACGAAGAAATCCGCAAAGCAAACCAAACCAGCCAAGCGTTCGGCTGCATCAAAGCGCCGACCAGCAAAGAAAGCGGCTAAACGCTCAACGAAGAAAGCCGCGAAAAAAACAGGTACTAAGAAGAAGTAGTTTGATGAAGCGCTTTCGTTTCCCCCAGCTGCTCGCGACAATCGCGATCTTCAGTCTCATTCTCGCGTGCGGCTACGAATCTGCTTTGGGTCAGACGCTTCCGCGCAAACTGCCGTCAGCTGAAAAAATCATCGACAACTATTTGAAGGCGATCGGTGGGAAGAAGGCAGTCGCCGGCATTCGCGACACAACTTACGACTTTACGATCCAGGTAAACGACCAGCCGTTTGGCACCGCACGTGTCCAAACAAAGATCCCTGCGTCCGAACGTTGGGAGATGACTTTCGGTAACGGCCAGATCATCTCTGCGACAAATTCCGGCTCAGCATGGGAACGCGGACTAAACGGGCAGTTGCGAACCTTAACAGGCGCCGAAGCAGCTGCTGCAAAGCTGCGTGGCGTACTCAGTGCGTCGCGTTTGCTGAATATCAGAAAGAGCAACGTGTTGGCGCGTGTGATTTCGGTTGGTGATCTTGGCTCCGAGCCGGCCTACATCGTCGAGTTCAGTACTCGTAGCGGCGCACGTTTGCAGTATTACTTCAGTGTCAAGACCGGACTCATTACAAAGATAACGGATGACGCTCGCAAGAACCGCATTTTCTTTGAAGACTATAAGCGAAACAAAGGAGTTCTCGAGCCTAACAGGGTCAGACTGAGTCTGGATTCCGGTGAAATTGCGCTTCACCTGCAGACGGTTGCATACGATACCGGTGTTGCCAAGGGGATCTTTGATCCGCCTGCCGCAAGCGAGACTCTGGATGTTGTTAGCTTGCTCCGCGAGGTTGGGCGGAACCAGAATGAGCTCGAGCAACGCGTGTCGGAATACGCGTTCAGGCAGAAAGAGACGGACCGCGAGATCAACAGCAAAGGCGAGATTAAGAAAGAGACCACCAAAGTCTATGAAGTGTTCCCGATACCTAATCGCGAACCGGTCTTGAAACTTATTAGTGAAAATGGAGTTGAACTCTCCGGCGAGCGCGCTGCCAGGGAAGGGAAGCGTGTGCTCGAGGAACTCGAAAAGGCGGAACGCGAGCGAGAAAAGGATAAGCGCGAAGCGGAGCGAAAGAAGGCGGAGCAAGCCAAAAAGCAAGAAGCCAAAAAAGATGAAGAGGATCCCGGCATTTCACAGTTTCTGCGAGCGTGCGAATTCGTCTCGCCTCGTCGAGAACAATTCAATGGTCGCGAAGCCGTTGTGTTCGACTTTAGGCCTCGACCAGGATTCCGTCCGACTAACAGATCTGAAAGCTTGATCGCCAAACTTGTCGGCGTCGTTTGGATCGATCCTCTCGATAAACAAGTCATGCGGCTTGAAGCACGTCTCGCCGAAGGATTCAAAATCGGTGGCGGATTGTTGGTGTCGCTAAAGCCAGGAGCCGCGATGGTGATGGAGCAAACACGGATGAACGAAGGCGTCTGGTTACCACGCCTGGCTCAGGTGAATTTATCGATCAAGATTCTTTTATTCGGCGGCGGCGATCTGAATAAGACTCTTGAGTGGAGCGATTATCGTCACTTCTCCGGCGACGTTAAGGACTACAAGTTGGATAGCCCCAAGACGGATGATTCAAAGAAACCGTAATTCAGGAGCAGGAGCAGCAGGCAGGAGCAGGAGGAAGAGACGGCTTCCTACTCCTGCTTACTGCCCCTGCCTCCGGGTTATTGATACATGAAGGAAGTCACAGTTATAGGCGGTGGTTTAGCAGGTGTAGAAGCCGCATGGCAGGCGGCACGATTGGGTGTGAATGTGCGTCTTTATGAAATGCGGCCAATCAAACAAACGCCGGCCCATCGTTCCGACAAGCTTGCCGAGATCGTATGCTCTAACTCGCTGAAGTCTGACGAACCTGGGACTGCGTCCTATCTCCTGAAAGAAGAATTGCGTCGCGCCGGTTCACTGGTTATGGAAGTCGCTGCCCAGACTCGCGTTCCAGCCGGAGCCGCGCTCGCTGTCGACCGGCACGCCTTCGCTGAAGAGATAACGGCTCGTATCGAGGCAGAGCCTCGTATCACGCTTGTCCGTGAAGAAGTCGTCGACATTCCGCAATCAGAGATCTCTGTGATCGCAACGGGTCCGTTATCTTCCGACGCTCTTACGGCTCAGATCATGAAGATTACGGGAAGCGATCAGCTTTACTTCTACGACGCCATTGCTCCGATAGTCGCCGCGGATTCAGTCGATAAAAACATCGCTTTCCGCGCCGCTCGTTACGACAAAGGCGGTGATGACTATCTGAACTGCCCGATGGATCGTGCGCAATATGAGACTTTCTACTCGGCGCTGATTGAAGCTGACAGTGTTCCTTTGCAGCGTTTTGAAGAAACTCGATGGTTCGAAGCGTGCTTGCCAATTGAAGAGCTCGCACGGCGTGGAGTGGATACACTTCGATTCGGGCCGATGAAACCTGTGGGCCTGCGCGATCCGCGTAGCGGACGCGAGCCGTATGCAGCGGTTCAGCTGCGTCAGGAAAATTTGATGGCCGACGCATACAGCCTGGTAGGCTTCCAGAATCATCTACGTTACGGCGAACAAGCGCGAGTGCTGCGGTTGATTCCCGGTCTAGGGAACGCCGAGTTTCTGCAGTTCGGACAGATTCACCGGAATACCTACATTTGTTCGCCGCGCGTTCTGTCACCCGCACTGCAGATGCGCGAGCGCCAGAACATCTTCTTTGCTGGACAGATCACGGGAGTTGAGGGTTACGTCGAATCTGTCGCGATGGGTTGGTTGGCTGGGATCAATAGCGCGCGACTGGCTTCGAATCAACTATTGGTCGAGGCGCCGCCACAAACGGCAATCGGATCACTGGCGCGTTACGTCGCGCAAGCCGATCCAAAGCACTTTCAGCCAGTGAACATTACGTTTGCGCTACTGCCACCGTCGTCCGAACTTCAAACGCGCAGAGTGCGTAACAAACGTGAACGTCGACAACTGCAAGTCGAATCTGCTTTAAGAGAATGGGAAGCGTGGTTAGAACAGAATCAAAATCAAAAGGAAGTTGCGCGCGTCTCTGCCACGTGATCATCCGTTCGCGCTTTGGTAATTGTCTCGCGCCTGCGATCCTCGCCGCGGCGATAGTTTTGGTACCCCTCGTTGGCAACGGTCAGTCCGGACGTCAAAAAGAATCTCCCAATAAGAAGCCACCGACTGGGTCATCCGGTCCCGTTGCCCTGCCTCAGTCGGACCGCCCGAGAACAACGGCGCAAGATCAACCCCCTCCCAAAAAAACGACCAGCGAAATCGATGCCAACGATGTTGTGAAAATCAGTTCGACTTTGGTCCCGATTCCTGTGTCGGTAATCGATCCACGAGGAAATATAATCACAAACCTTCGACTTGATGAGTTTGAATTACGTGTCGACGGTCAGCCGCGGCCTCTGAGCGATCTGACGCGTACTGAAACGCCAGTACGGTTGGTGATGCTTTTCGATAATAGTGGGAGTCTTGATGCTGAACGAGAGTTTGAAAAAAACGCCGCGATGCGCTTCTTTCGACGTGTGGTGCGTCCAGTCGATGAGGCAGCGATCTATTCAATCGAAACCGATAGTCGTTTGGCGCAACCGTTGACGGCCAACGTGGGCTTGCTCGAGCAGACGATTGCGGCGTTCGGAAGACCGTCAGGTGGAACTTCGTTGTTCGATGCAATCCTCGGCGCCGCGAATTACGTGCGGCCGTACCAGGGCCGCCGCGTCTTGGTCATCGTTTCAGATGGAATTGAAACCACTAGCAATGTTACCGACTTTGAGGACGTTGTGAAACATGTGCTGGCAGACAATTGCCAGGTGTTTGTAGTGCAGACAGGTTTGTACGAGAGTGCAAACGTACGCGCGTTAACTGCTGAACGAAGAATGGCACAGCTCACGAACCAAACGGGCGGTGCAGTCTTTATTCCAAAGACAGTTGCCGAGTTGGACGTCGCATTCAATGAGATCGCCTCGGACTTGGCCCACCAGTATGTCTTGAGTTACTACCCTGCACCTGAGCACCGCGACGGGAGGTTGCATGTAATTGATATCGCACTGAAATCAAGAAAAGACGTTCGCGTCCGTTCGCGAAAAGGATATTATGCGCCCAAGCCGGGACCGTCGGCCGGATGGTAAATCATTGCCGATTGGAAGAATTTTGGAAATGACGATTACATCTGACCTCGAAAGCCTTTTTTGTACTTAATAGGTTTCTTCAATCGGCAATCGGCAATCCGGCAATGACTCATGGAGCAACTCGTCAATCAATTCCTCGAGCATCTGCGTTTTGAACGGAACGTAAGTCCCCACACCCTTCGCAATTACCGGATCGATCTGGAACAGTTTGTAGAACACCTCGCCGGTTCTGCTTCATCCGACAAGAAACGAACCACGCCTTCAATCGAACAGATCGATCACCTGACAATTCGCGAGTGGCTTGCATCGCTGCATTCAGCACAAAAACAGAAGTCGTCGATTGCCAGAAAACTAGCAGCGCTGCGCACTTTTTTTCAGTTTCTTGTACGTGAAGGTCTGTTGGAATTAAACCCGGCGAAACTCGTCTCCACGCCTCGGCAGGAAAAGAAACTGCCGAATCACCTATCAGTCGAAGAGGCGGTCAGGTTTATTGAATCGCCGGATCCCGAAACGGAGCTCGGCAAACGCGACCGGGCGATGCTCGAATTAATGTATGCGACGGGTGTACGCGTGGCCGAATTGACGACAATGAACCTCGGAGACATTGACTTTCGCAGCCAATTGATTCGCGTTACGGGAAAGCGCAGAAAACAGAGAATCGTTCCGTTTGGAGATCCGGCGGGCGAAGCATTGGGTAACTATCTGAAGGTTCGTGAGAAGTTCTTGTTCAACGCGCCGGTATCAAAGCGCGACGAAGAGGCGCTGTTCCTGAACTACCAGGGAACACGAATCACCACTCGTTCAGTTGGACGAATGGTTGATAAGTACATTCGGCATTGCGCCGGCATGCACAACATAAGTCCGCATGCTCTCCGACATTCTTTCGCCACGCATTTACTCGACAGCGGCGCTGATTTACGCGACATCCAGGAACTGCTTGGTCATGCGCGCCTTTCAACGACGCAGGTTTATACACACGTGTCCATGGAGAAGCTCATCGAGGTCTACGATAAAGCGCATCCCAAGGCGTAAGTGAATAGTGAATCGTGAATCGTGAATCGTAAATGGTTAATCGTGAATCGGAGGTGTGACACACTTAACGATTCACGATTCACAAGGTGGGATTGTCGTCGTCGCCATTGGCGCTCTCAATTGCTGCCTGGCACGCCGCGTCGTATCGGGCGGTGGGAATTGCTTCGAGTCGCCGTTCATCAATCGGCTTTCCGCAACGACTGCAAATTCCGTAACTTCCCTCGTCGATGCGCAGCAGCGCTTGGTCGATGTCAGCAACTATCTGCGAGTCGCGCTCGCCAAGACGAAACATGATTTCTTTGTTCAGGTCGATGACGGAGAGATCAACAGGGTCTATGGCGTCTTCGTTGTTGAGTTCAAGCGCGGAAGCCTGTTCCGAACGTACCTGTTCGGTGTACTGACGCAACTGATTGAGTAATAACCGACGGAACTGTTCTCGTTTCTCTACCCGCACGCGATCCTCTTGATCGAAATTGATTTGAATGCGCGCGAGTTTAACACAGGAGCAGGAGCAGGAACCTCGTAAATCGTACCTGCTCCTTCCTCCTGCGGCCTGCACTTGGAGTTTCAGAATCTCGCTACTAAAGCGACACGTCCTGACGCTGGCACGCCAGGTGAGATGTTGTTGTTGCCGTCGGCGGTGAGGTAATACTTGCGATTGAAGATGTTTTGCATATTCGCCTGAACGCGCCAGCGTTCGGAGATTGAATAGAAGATGGCGGCATCCGCTCGCAAATAGCCTGGAAGAACAACCGTGTTATCGACCGAGGCAAACATGTCAGACCGCTGAATCAACCCGAAACCGACCGCCAGGCGCGACATAACTCTGTAGTTGTTCCAGAGGGAAAATGTGTGATGTGGAACAAGCGCGACCTGAGCGTCCTTACGTGCCGAAATCGTGGCGCTGCTGATAAATGCGTCCTGATAAGCGTAGCCGCCCGCAACTGTCCACGCCTCGGTAACTTTGCCATTCAACCCAAACTCAAATCCGTTTGTTCTCTGGCTGCCTGTTTGGACGATCCGAGTCGGGTCGTTTGGATCAGTCGAACGCGTGTTGGTTCGATCCTGGCGATAGACCGCCGTCGTCAATGAAAGCTGAGGTCGAAGGTCCCATTTGGCGCCCAACTCATAGTTCGAAAACCTTTCGGGCTTCATTTGTTGGGTGATGGTAGTCAGCGAAGAGAACTGATCTCCTGAGCTTGGAAGATAAGCCACACCATAGTTTGCGTAGATTGAAATCGGCGCCGCTGGCTTCACGATTACACCAGCACGAGGCGACACGAGCCGATCGATTCTGCGAAGCTGCTCGCCGTTTCGGTTGTTCTGAAAGTTCAGGTCGAAATAATCGAACCGCAGCCCACCGATGACCTGTAAGTACTTGGAGAACGCGACCTGGTCCTGAATGTAGCCCGCCGCCAGTTTTGTTTTGACTTGATTGTTCGCGTCCGTCACGTTCTGCCTAAAGGTGATCGGCGTATCAATCGTCGGATTGTCGAAAGGCGCGAGAATCGAAACGGATGTGTTGTTGAAGAAACCTGTATTCCTGAGATTGTGGCTGCGCTGATTCCCAACTTCAGTGCCTGCCAACAAGACGTGCTTGACGCTGCCTGTATCAGCCGACGTGGTTACATCCGTTTGATTGAAAAGATTTCTCCGTCTCGTTGCATTGTTATACGCGGAGATAGCCACCTTCGCTTTATCGGAAGTCACCGCTCCCGGAACATAGTTCTGATAGTAGCGATCGTAATCACCGAACATGGTTCGATTACGAATGTTGAATTGTCCGACCTGGTGATCGATGCTTGCCGACGCAAGGTTTACTCCGGCGCGGACGCGACTTCGATTCGGGTCACCGAAAAACGTTGAAATCGAAGTATCTGAAGGACGACCTTGAAACGACGGAATTCCCCGGTCTGCCGTGCGTCGATCGTAGAAGTGTTCGTAACTCAAAGCAACAACAGTTCTGCCGGTCACTGCGAAAGTTGCCGTGGGATTCACGCCATATCTTTCCAGGCCAACGTAGTGACGGAAGCTGTCGGAGTTCTCGTAAAGGCCGTTCATGCGAAAGGCAAATCGATTGTTCAGAGGTTGACCGTAATCTGCGGTGAAACGTTTGTTTCCGTACGAACCTCCCTGTGCAGAAAACTCTTTGATGGGCGAAAAGCCAGCGCCTTTCGTAACCCGATTGATCACGCCACCGCCTCCGCCACGACCGAACGTCATAGAGTTCGGCCCCTTCAGAGCCTCGACACGGTCGACGTTGTAAAGATCCCGGTAATACTGCGTATCATCGCGAACACCGTTGAGAAAGAAGTCGGCGCTCGTGCTGTTTCCGCGAATGACGAGTTGATCTCGATTGTTCTCGCCTTGATGCGACGTAATGCCTGGAACATAAGCAACAACGTCCGCGACGCTTACCATTGATTGGTCTCTGATTTGTTCCTGAGTGACGACAGAAACGGATTGCGGAATGTCGCGCAGTAATGTAGGCGCTCGGGTTGCCGATGTAATTGCCGGAACCGCATAGCCGGCGGTATCAGTGATCGTCACGAAAGCGCCCGAGGCGAACACCTGGAGCACTAGATCTTGTTCGGTTGAAGCGTCGGCGAGCTTAACGACTTGACTGAGATCCGCGAATCCGTCGGCACTGGCCGTTAGTTGATATTCTCCGGGAGGTAGTGTGAAAGAATATTCACCGAGCTGACTCGTAGTTATCGCAAGAGGGCGAATACGGGGGCCTCTGACAGAGACAGATGCTCCTGGAATTGCGGCCCGATTTTGATCGAACACGCGTCCGCGCAGTACACGTTGAGGAGCCTGCGCAGTCACTGAGAAAACGAGAAGAATGATCGAGGAAAACGTCACGGCAAGACGCGCGGGTTTCGGCAACAACATGGGAAAGTACCTCAAGTAAAGTGCAGATTTGGCCAGCCCAGTAGATCTCTAGTGAAACCGAGCGGCGGCAAGGGGCAAGCCGAAAATGAAAACCGATTTCAATTTCAGACTAACCTGAGAGGTAGGCTTGCGTCAAGTGAGAGAAGAAGGGGCTGCTATCGGAAGCTCGTTGAGCTATCGGGAATTTGCTTGTTGAGTTTCTGTTAGTCTACATACAGCAAAAACGATCGCTCGCTAGATGGATTCACCGCAGATGAGTTCCGCGGCAAGAAGAGGGATCGTAATTTCATGATGTCCTGTAATCGAGTAGCCTTGACCGCCGCTCTGCTCGGTTGGTCGACGAACGACATTCGTCAGAGGCCGATATGATTGAATGAAATCCAGGTTTGCCGTGGTGATGTTCGACAATGGATGGCCGAGGTTGCGCACAAGCGTCACGCACTTCAAAAACACTTCCGGCAATACTACAGCTGAACCGACATTTAAATAGACCCCACCGTTATTCATTTGCCGGACTAGTTCTGCTAGCAGGCGAAAATCGGTGTGGCTGGTCGCTCCGAGTGACGCGCCATCCGCTGTCGAATGGAAGTGACTGATGTCGCCACCAATCGTCAAATGTGCGGTGAAGGGAATTGACGCCGAGTAAGCAGCGCAAAGGATCGAAGCATCCGAATGAGTCGGATGCGATGCGCTGAGTGCTCGACCCAGCGCTTCACCGAGACCGATACCTTCCTCCGCGCCTTCGCGTGCAGCAGAGTTCAACAACTGACTTGTTTCTTCGGCGCCGCCGAAAACACCCTCCGGCAAAGTCGCGTCGACGTCTTCTGATGTTGAGCCAGCGAGCGCAATCTCCGTGTCATGGATAAGCACTGACCCATTCGTCGCAATACCTGTTACGAATCCTCGCTTCATCAGGTCGATGATGATGGGTCCTAGACCGGTCTTGATCACGTGCCCGCCGAGTCCCCAGATAATTGGTTTCTTCGCGTCACGAGCCTTGCGCATCTGACTGGCTAGTTGTCGCAGGCTCTGAACTGCGAGAATGTCAGGAAGACTGGAAAGAAACTCGCGCAGCGCAGCGTAGTCGTTACAAGGGCGGGCGAATTGTTTGACCGTAACTTTGCTTGGTCGAGATGCGAGGGGATATGTCTTTACGTCACTAAGACTCAGCGGTTTGAGATTATAGTTGGAAGGCATCGGGTTGATTATAGGTCCAATAACCAATAGGTCGTACAGGTCCTATTCCTTCGAGCCATTACCGTTGCGACTCGGACGTCCATTCAATAACGGTTTCAATACCTGTCCGGTGTGCGAACGCCGTGACTTTGCGACTTCCTCTGGCGTACCCGCAGCAACGATTCGCCCGCCATGCTCACCACCTTCTGGACCAAGATCGATAATGTAGTCTGCCGACTTAATCACATCCAGATTGTGTTCGATCACAAGCACCGTGTTCCCAAGCGACACCAGTCTCTGCAAAACATCGAGCAACTTGTGGACGTCTGCGAAGTGCAAACCCGTAGTAGGTTCATCGAGAATATAGATCGTTCGGCCGGTCGCTCTCTTCGACAGTTCCTTTGCGAGTTTGATCCGCTGCGCCTCGCCACCTGACAGTGTCGTCGCTGATTGACCGAGTTTAATGTAGCCCAAGCCCACGTCGAGCAGCGTCTGAAGCTTCTGTTTGATCTGCGGAATGTTCTCGAGCAGCGGTAACGCCTCTTCGACCGTCGTGTCCAAAAGATCCGCGATTGACTTGCCCTTGTATCTAACGGCCATCGTCTCACGGTTGTAGCGAGCACCTCGACACACATCACACAGCACATACACATCGGGAAGGAAATTCATCTCGATGCGTTTCATGCCGTCACCTTCACATGCCTCGCAACGACCCCCCTTGACGTTGAAAGAAAAGCGGCCAGGTTTGTACCCGCGTTCGCGGGACTCGGGCAGCATGGCATAAAGCTCACGTAATGGCGTGAACAGACCCGTGTAAGTGGCAGGATTAGAGCGCGGTGTCCGACCGATTGGCGACTGATCAATCTCAATCACCTTATCCAGGTGTTCCAACCCTTCAATCGACTTAAATGAACCCGGCTCAGCCAAGGAGCCGTAAAGGTGACGAGCGAGGGCGTAATAGAGAATGTCTTCAACTAGAGTCGACTTGCCTGACCCCGAAACGCCGGTCACAACAGTTAATAATCCAAGCGGGAACGAGACATCAATCTCTTTCAGATTGTTGGCGTGTGCTCCGTAAATCTGGAGGTATTTGCCATTCGGTGCGCGTCGTTCGGCCGGAACTTCGATCTTCCTTGCGCCACGAATGTATAGGCCGGTTATTGAATCAGGATTATTCGCAACCTCGCTCGCCGTACCGCATGCTACAACCGCGCCACCATGGGCGCCTGCGCCTGGTCCAAGATCGACCACATAGTCGGCGCGCCGTATCGTCTCTTCATCGTGCTCAACAACGAGGACGGTGTTTCCCAGATCACGCAATGCAGAAAGCGTTTCGAGCAGCTTTTGATTGTCGCGCGGGTGGAGCCCGATCGAAGGTTCATCGAGAACATACAACACACCGCGCAGTTGCGAACCGATCTGCGTCGCGAGACGAATGCGCTGCCCCTCGCCGCCTGACAATGTCGATGAGGCACGATCGAGTGTTAGATAACCAAGACCAACGGTAGTCAGGAATCGCAAACGATTCTTAATCTCGCGGAGTATTGGTCCAGCAATCTGTTCTTCGCGCGCATTCAGTCTTACGTGCTCAAAAGCCTCGACAGCGTCTTCAATCGGCAGCGATGTGTATTCTGCTATCCCTCGTCCGCTGAGGCGCACAGCGAGCGAATCCGCTCGTAAGCGTCGACCCTGACACTGGGCACAAACGTTAGGCGAAACCAGTTGCTCCAGTGTGAACCTGACCTTCTCCGATGGAGCTTCATTCAATCGGTCGCGCAGCCAGTTGAGTGCTCCCTTCCAATCATTCTGATAGGTATAGAGTCCTTGATTGAAACTGAGCCTGGCAGATATTCCCAAGAGAAATGCGTCTAGAACCTCCTTCGGAAGTTCAGCTACTGGCAACTTGGGATCTGCATTGAAGTGCTTGATTACAGCGACTAGCGCGCTCCGCAGGTATGCCGAGCCCTGTTTATCTCCTGGACCCATGAAGGGAAGTTTGTCAGCTGGAATAGTCGAATCCAGAATCAGCTTTGCCGGATCGATCTCCATCACTGTTCCCAAGCCATGACACCTTTTGCATGCACCGTACGCGGAATTGAATGAAAAGGAGCGTGGCTCTAATGGAGGCACGTTGATGCCGCAGATAACGCACGCCATACGCTCCGAGTAAAGCTTTTCTTCACCGTCGACAATAGAAATCAAAACGGCGCCGCCGGTTAACTTCAGTGCGGTTCGTATCGAGTCGGTTAGGCGGTCGCGAATGCCAGACTTAATCAGCAGCCGATCAACAACTGCTTCAATGGTGTGATTCCGACGCTTATCAAGTCGAATCTCTTCGTCGAGCGATAGCAGTTCGCCATCCACGCGCGCACGCAGAAATCCATCTTTGGCGAGTCTCTCCAGCTCCTTCTTGAACTCTCCTTTTCGACCGCGAACAATGGGTGCGAGAACCATTACTCGTTCGCCCTCAGGCAAGCCCAAAACGTTTTGCACGATTTGCTCAACGCTCTGTCTAGTGATCGCCGCCCCGCAGACGTGACAATGAGGCGTGCCGACCGATGAAAACAGCAGACGCATATAGTCGTAGATCTCGGTAACTGTACCGACCGTCGAGCGTGGACTACGTGAGACTGTCTTTTGTTCGATTGAAATTGCTGGCGAGAGTCCGTCTACGGAATCAACATCCGGCTTTTCTAACTGATCAAGGAACTGACGCGCGTAAGCAGAGAGCGATTCAACGTAGCGACGTTGTCCTTCTGCGTAGATTGTGTCGAAGGCTAGCGAGGATTTGCCGGAGCCAGACAACCCGGTGATCACGGTAAAGCGGTCGCGGGGGATGTCGACGTTGATGTTCTTTAGGTTGTGCTGGCGAGCCCCTCTGACGGTGATGCGATCAATGGCCATAGTACTGGGCGATACTCCGGGCCCACAGATATGAATTTGCGTGGGCGGAAAACCAGTGATTCTAGTCTGAGGATAGGTTGTGTCGCAAGCACGGTGGGTCTCTTACACAATATCTTGACGTTACCGAATGCGGGCCATACACTCCGAGATCTCGTGAACCTTCCGAATGCCTTAACCCTTTTACGGATTTTTATCGTCCCGCTTTTGGTTGTCGTTCTGCTTACCCCGTTTTCTGAAAACTGGTTTGGTGTCCCGCGACATGTTCTCGGCGTCGTAATGTTCCTTGCGGCTGCGTTGACTGATTATCTGGATGGGCAGATTGCACGACGTCGCAAACAAGTCACAAAGCTGGGGCAGTTATTGGATCCCATCGCCGACAAGCTTTTGATCTCGGCGGCGTTGATTTCTCTGGTTGAGAATCAGCTGGCGCCTGCGTGGGCAGTTGTGATCATTATCGGTAGAGAGTTTGCGGTTACAGGTCTGCGTTCGATAGCAGCCATCGAAGGCGTGGTGATCTCAGCTTCCAAAATGGGGAAGTTTAAGATGCTCGCGCAGGTAGTAACGGTCGCTCTCTTAATTGCTTCGAGTGTAAGTGGAAAACCGCCGGTCGCGAATTTCGGAAAGCCATTCCCGGCGATAGAGTTTTGGTCGGTTCCTGAACTGCGCGCTGCAGTTGCGCATTTGTTCGGTCCGGAGTCGCTTACAGGTAGCGACTGGCAAGTGCTCCTTTACACGGCCGGACGGGCGATGTTGTGGTTGGTTGTGATTTCCGCTTGCACGTCTATGTATGGCTACTTCAGTTCTTTCTACAGAGCTGTAGTGACAGAACGGGCGACAGAACGCAAAACCAAAACAGCCTCCGTTGCCGTCGCCCGTGAATAAATACTTCCGTTTTCGACTCGTCTATTGGATTTCCACCCAATCTCCCGTATGCACTTCGGAAGAGACTCGCGTAATTATTGCAGTCGCTGTGCGTGTTTGCACATCGATGATAACCATCTCGCCAATTATCTTCCTCGGCAGATCAGGACGACCACGCTTTACCTCTCTTGAGGTGATCGGGCGAAACTTGAAGGAGCCCTTAGCGTTTCGAACTGCGGTTGTATCCTTTGCGCGCTGTGCCTGGATACCAAAACCGCCGCCACGGAAACCATCACTCTGAAATCCTTTTGAACGACCGCGCGCCATCTCTTCGTTATCGACGTGCGTTACAGTGCCTTCGCCGAGGGGCCTGTAGATCGTGAGATAGTCGCCCGCCGCGACTTTATCTTCCGCACCGAGATCGATATACACCACATCACTTCTCGTTAACATCTCGCGCCCATCGCGCGACATCATTAAGCGGCCGTATTGTTTTCCGGTCGGATCGGCAAAACGATCGAGAGCCATATCAGATCGAACGGTTGGCGATTCGCGATACGGCATTCGCGTCAGCAGATCTCCAAGCAGCGCTTCGCTGCAAGAAAAAGTGATTTGAGCGATCGCCGAATCCTCCTGAACTTTGAAGACTTCCAGGGTTCCGATTTCTTGAACGAAGATACCAAGGAAGCCTTTCTTCTGCTTATATACGCCTTTTACTTGGCCGCGCGGGCGCACGATTTGAAACCGATCGCCAACTTTTATTCCCTGCTGGGATCCCCAATTCATGTAAACCACTTCGCCCTCAGTGAAACCGCGTTGTTCCTGTTCTTGCTCGGCGCCGACGATCTCCGGAACATCGGTAAATCTCTGGTACTTTATGTATCCAGCACAATAGAGAGTGTTCCTGCCGGCGACTTTCGCGGTCGCGTTGTTTGTCGGCATCACAACCTGGGGTCCAATCGACTGCTTCTGAGTTGTGCTGGCGGGGTCGACTGTTGGTTGAGCAGTCGTTTGGGCTTGCGATTCATTGCGCCAGGACAAGGCGAAAATGGAAGCAATGGTCAGCACGACTGCTGTTCCGGACGATTTCGTTGACATGACGGTCTCCTTAATAGTAGGTGTGAGCCGGACGGGGCAAAGCAGGCTTTTAGTGGCGCCGTGACTAGGGGTTATCGCTTTGGTGAGGTCAAGGGCCATCGCAATCCTACTTCGGAGCATCAATAGAGGTCAATTTATTTCTCGAAACAGGACTAACGAGACGCCAAGCAGGGCGGATCAAAAGCCGTTAAAAACACAAGATATCTATAACAGTGGCTGCGACTTGCGTTTTTGAAACCCGCTTGTTAGTATCCGCGTTTTGTCGGAATACGCTATTTGCATCTATAGCGGGCCGGCGTAGCTCAGTTGGTAGAGCATCTGATTTGTAATCAGAGGGTCGGGGGTTCAAGTCCCTTCGCCGGCTCCACAGGCAACTTACAACGCAGGGGTGGTCGAGTGGTTAATGGCACCGGGCTGTAAACCCGGCGGGCTTCACTGCCCTACGTAGGTTCGAATCCTACCCCCTGCACCATGTGAGATCTTAAGTATCAGATCTCGGATCTCAAAGGGCGGGTGTAGCTCAGTTGGTAGAGCATCAGCCTTCCAAGCTGAGGGTCGCGAGTTCGAGTCTCGTCGCCCGCTCCAATGTTTGCAAAAGCGCCCGCGTAGCTCAGGGGTAGAGCGCCTCCTTGGTAAGGAGGAGGTCATGAGTTCAAATCTCATCGCGGGCTCCAGTAGGCTCGCCTTGAGAGATTGTTTGTCATAAGGAAGAGGAGAAGATGTCGAAGGAAAAATTTGACCGTTCGAAACCGCACGTGAACATCGGGACGATCGGGCACGTGGATCACGGGAAGACGACTTTGACGGCAGCCATCACGAAAGTGTTGGGGAAGAACAATCCGAAGGTGCAGTTTGTGGCCTTCGATCAGATTGACAAAGCGCCGGAAGAAAAAGCGCGGGGCATCACGATCGCGACGGCGCACGTGGAGTATGAGACGGCGAAGCGGCACTACGCGCACGTGGACTGTCCTGGTCACGCCGACTACGTGAAGAACATGATCACGGGGGCGGCGCAGATGGACGGGGCGATTCTGGTAGTGGCGGCCACTGACGGGCCCATGCCGCAGACGCGCGAGCACATCCTGCTGGCGCGCCAGGTAGGCGTGCCGGCGATGGTGGTATGTCTGAATAAAGTGGACGCGGTGGATGATCCCGAACTACTGGAGCTGGTGGAGCTGGAAGTGCGCGAGCTGTTGAGTGCCTACGAGTTTCCTGGCGATGAGATACCGGTAATCAAGTGTTCGGCGTTGAAGGCGCTGGAAGGCGACGAGAAGTGGGAGAAGACGGTGCTGGAGTTGATGGATGCGGTTGATTCGTACATACCGACGCCGGAGCGCGATATTGAGAAGCCGTTTTTGATGCCGGTGGAAGACATCTTCACGATCCAGGGGCGGGGGACGGTGGCCACGGGGCGAGTGGAACGGGGCAAGGTGAAGGTGAACGAAGCGGTGGAGATTGTCGGTATCCGGCCGACGAAGAACACGGTAGTGACGGGCGTGGAGATGTTCAAGAAGCTGCTGGATGAAGGCGTGGCGGGCGACAACGTAGGATTGTTGCTGCGTGGCGTGGAGCGGCGGGACATCGAGCGCGGGCAGGTAATAGCGAAGCCGGGCAGCATCACGCCGCACACGAAGTTCAAGGCGGAAGCCTACGTGTTGACGAAGGAAGAAGGGGGACGACACACGCCGTTCTTCACTGGTTACCGGCCGCAGTTCTACTTCCGCACGACGGACGTGACGGGAGTGGCGACGCTGCCGCAGGGAGTGGAGATGGTGATGCCTGGCGACAACGTGGCGATGGACGTGGAACTGATCACGCCAATCGCGATGGAGAAGGGACTGCGATTCGCGATTCGCGAAGGCGGTCGCACGGTGGGCGCCGGCACGATCTCGGAAGTAATTGAGTAGTCAATAGTCCGTGGTCGTTGTCAGTGGCAGTTGTGCCACTTCAACGGACAACGGACCACGGACCACGGACA
>DATIBJ010000138.1:0-3274 GCA_035457565.1 Pyrinomonadaceae bacterium
AACTCGACATGAAAGCAAAGGCGCCGGAAGGAAAGTTTGATCTGATTGTGGATCTGAACTTTCGCATGGACACTTCGGCGCTTTACTCCGACATTGTTCTACCCGCCGCTACCTGGTACGAAAAGGCCGACCTCAACTCCACCGACATGCACTCCTTTATCCATCCGCTATCAGAGGCAGTGCCACCATGTTGGGAATCGCGCAGCGACTGGGACATCTTTCGTTCACTCGCCAAAAAAATAAGCGAGTTGGCCGTTGATCATTTGCCCACGCCGGTGCGCGATTTGGTGGCATTGCCACTCTCTCATGACAGTAAGGACGAAATCGCGCAAAGCGAAATCAAGGACTGGACCAAAGGTGAATGCGAACCTATCCCAGGCAAGACAATGTCTCACCTGACAGTTGTCGAGCGCGACTATGTGAATCTTTACAACCGCTTTATCTCTCTTGGACCGCTTGCCAAAAACGGCATGGGAGCGCACGGTGTGAAATACGCAACCGAAGACTTCTACAACGAAGTCATCAACTCGCGCTCGCACGCAGTCACTGAGTGGAATGGTCAAAAGTACCCATCACTGAAACGCGCGGAAGAAGCAGCTGACATGGTGCTTCTATTTGCACCTGAAACAAACGGTGAGCTGGCCTATCGTGCTTACAAGCATGTCGAGAAGAGCGTCGGATTACCGCTCGCTGACCTTGCGATCGAGAGCCGCGACGTTCGCCTAAGTTATAAAGATCTGCAATCACAGCCTCGACGTCTACTTAATAGTCCTATCTGGTCTGGACTGATGGGCGACGGTCGTGCTTATGCCCCCTTCACTTACAACTACGAAAAACTCGTGCCCTGGCGGACGCTCACCGGGCGACAGCAGTTTTATTTGGATCACGAAGGCTACATTGCTTACGGCGAGAATCTGCCGACATACAAGCCGTCGCCGAAGCCTGTGGATTACGGCGATCTGAAGTACAGCAGCACCGACGGGAAAGTTAAGGCGCTGAATTATCTGACTCCGCATGGCAAGTGGCACATCCACTCTACCTATTCCGATAACCATCGGATGATGACGCTCTCGCGCGGATGCGAGCCGTTGTGGCTCAACGACGAGGATGCGGCAGAACTGGGAATTAATGACAACGATTGGGTGGAGACTTACAACGATAACGGCGTGGTTTGTACACGCGCGGTAGTGAGCGCACGTATTCCAAAAGGCGTCTGCATTCAGTATCACTCGCCGGAACGAACGTTATCAGTTCCCAAATCCCCCATGCGCGGAAATCGCAGAGCCGGCGGTCACAACTCTTTGACGCGCATTCGTTTGAAACCACTGCTCATGGTAGGCGGCTACGGGCAATTTACTTACCACTTCAATTATTGGGGCCCGACCGGCGTAAACCGTGACACGTTTGTGCTGGTTAAGAAGTTGGAGAAGGTTAGCTGGTAGCAGAAGGAATAATCCATGGACGTTCGCTTACAAATCTCAATGGTCTTTCACCTGGATAAGTGCATCGGGTGCCACACGTGTTCAATAGCCTGCAAGAACGTTTGGACTGATCGTAAAGGCGCCGAGTACATGTGGTGGAACAATGTCGAGACCAAGCCAGGCACCGGCTATCCCACAGCATGGGAAGACCAGGAAAAGTACAAAGGCGGCTGGGAAAAGAAGAATGGTCACCTCGAACCAAAAATGGGTTCACGCAGCTTGCGCGTACTGAATATCTTCCACAATCCCAACCTCCCACGCATGGATGATTACTACGAACCCTGGACCTATAAGTATGAGGATCTTTTCAATGCGCCTGAAGGAGCCGACCAACCTACGGCGCGGCCAATCTCGATGGTTACTCACAAGCCCATCGACATCAAGGCTGGGCCGAACTGGGACGACGATCTAAGTGGCTCGCCGGTTTACGCGGCAAACGATCCAAATCTCCAGGCTTTAACACCGGAGCAGCGTGAAGAACTCTTTGATATCGAACGCCTGGTGTTCTTCTACCTACCGCGAATTTGTAATCACTGCCTCAACGCCTGCTGCGTTGCCGCCTGTCCTTCGGGCGCTATCTACAAGCGGGGCGAAGACGGCATCGTGTTGATCAACCAGGAAGCTTGCCGCGGCTGGCGCATGTGCGTCACGGCCTGTCCTTATAAGAAGACGTTCTACAACTGGTCGACCGGCAAATCCGAGAAGTGCATCCTGTGCTTCCCGCGTTTAGAGACCGGGCAGGCGCCCGCTTGTTTTCACTCGTGCGTTGGCCGCATTCGTTATCTCGGCGGTTTGCTCTACGACGCTGACAGCATCACCGAGGCGATGAACGCTCCGGACGATCAACTTATCGATGCGCAACGAGATATGATTCTCGATCCCTTTGATCCGCAAGTGCGTGCGAATGCGATCGCGAATGGTATCGATGAGCGCACGCTCGAAGCATGCGAACGATCGCCCGTCTACCAATACGTCAAGAAATGGAAAATGGCGTTGCCATTACATGCCGAGTTTAGGACGCTGCCAATGCTTTTCTACGTGCCGCCTTTGTTGCCGGTAATGGCCAAGACCGATACGGGCGTCTACGACACCGCAAACGAGGAGCTATTTAGTCCCATCGAGAAGGCTCGTCTACCAATGCAGTACATGGCAAAGCTGTTCTCGGCCGGCAACGTCGAGCACGTGCGTTTGGCATTGAAGAAACAGTATGCCGTGCGGCTGTTCAAGCGCCTCGAGACTGTTGGCGACATGGATGCCGAGGTGGTTAAGCAGGCGCTTGCAGAGGTTGGTAGTTCAGCGGAAGAGGCTGAAGCGATCTACCGCTTGACTTCGTTGCCGACCGAAAGGGAGCGCTATGTGATTCCGCCGATGCATCGAGAAGAGGCAATGCAAATGTTGAACGACGACATGTGGGAAGGAAAAGGCTCGGCGGGATTTGGTTTTCGGGAAGCGCCCGCGAGAGGAGCGTAGTCGGTACCAGACAACACTTAGCGATTCCTTAGCGACGAGGGGTAATGAGAGATCAAGAGCAAAAAGAATTGAGTATCTACGTGGACCTTGCCGATCTGTTCGAATATCCCGAAAGCAACCTGGCACGACAGATCGCAGTAGACGGGAATACAGACCTATCCGAATCATTCACGAATTTCCGGGCGGGCATTGAAAACTTTTCGCTTTCTAATCTTCAGGAACTCTACACGCGCACGTTCGACTTGAATCCTGCTTGTGCGTTGGAGATCGGTTATCACCTGTTCGGTGAGAACTACAAGCGCGGTGAGTTTCTGGCGAACCTG
>DATIBJ010000139.1:0-18300 GCA_035457565.1 Pyrinomonadaceae bacterium
AGCCGGATCGGAGTCCCCTTTCACAGTCGAAAGCTGCAGGAGCTCCGCATATCTTTCACCGGCCACGACACTGTTCCAACGCACAACCGTTGGCAAGAGCAGCGCGATTGCTGCGCCATGAGTGGTTCCGTAACGCGTGGTGATCGGATTGGCGCAAGCATGCGTAGCGCCGAGCATCGAATTCTCGATCGCCATGCCCGCGAAGAATGCGCCCAGCTGCATCGCGCCGCGGGCCTCAATATCGTCTGGCATTCTAAGCACGCGCTCGTAGTTACTTTCCAACAACTTCCACGCCTGCCGCGAAAACGATTCAGACAACGGATTTCGTTTTGTCGTCACAAACGTCTCAACGGCGTGGGCGATTGCATCGAACCCGGAGGTCGCCGTCACATTCGGAGGCTGAGAGACTGTCAATGCCGGATCGAGAAGCGCGATCCGAAAAGCCATCTGTGGATCACCGCACGCGAGTTTCTCATGCGTACCAGCGTCGGAGATCAGCGCATACGTTTGTGCTTCACTACCGGTGCCGGCGGTAGTCGGTATACCGATCATCGGCAGCATCGGCTTCTCCGCTTTGCCATAACCGTGGTAGTCGCGCATCCGTCCGCCATTAGTGAGAACCACATTGATTCCCTTTGCGCAGTCCAGTGAGCTTCCGCCCCCGAGGGCGATGATCGAATCGATCTGTTGTGAGGCAGCAAATGTGGCCCCGGCCTCTATCATCGCAGTGTCAGGATTGACATCGAACTCATGAAATTCAATGACTTCAATATCGGCTTTGCGAAGTGGTGCGACGGCCTCTGCAACGTGACCTGACGCGACCAGACCGTGATCAGCGACGAGCAAGGTTCGCTTGAAACCCCACTCCTTACCTAATTCACCGAGCTGGTCGATCACACCGGCGCCAAAGATGGTGCGAGTGCGAGGTTGAAAGTCGAAGGTGGTAGTCATTGCCGATTGCCAATTGCCCGATTGCCGAGTTATGTCCGATAAACTTCAGTTTGTCGTCGGGTTACGACTGCGGCTAGCTCCGATGGTAGTTGAGCGTGCCGTGAGTCATCGACAGACTAAAAAGTTTATCGGACATAACTCGGCAATCGGCAATGTTTTAAGGCCGCTTTTGCGCAGATGAACTCGTTGGTCCTGTCTCTGCGAGCGCAATTAACTGATTGCGATTTGAAATGTAAAGCACACCATGAGCGGGGACGGCCGACGAATAGACTGAGCTTCCCATGTTGATTTCAGACAGCAACTTTTTGGTTTTGCCTTCCTGCATGATGACTACATCGCCATCTTCATCGCCGAGGTAGATCTTTCCATCCACTAGCAAGGGTGATCCCCAAATCGCGGCGAACAGATCGTGCGTCCAGTAAACCTGACCTGTTTTCGCATCGAGTGCGTGGAGAAAGCCGCTGAAGTCTGCCTGGTAAACGATGCCATCTTTGATCGCCGGCGTTGAGATGGAGCGGCGAATCTTGTCGTAGTGCCAAACGAGTCCTGTCTTGGTGATATCACCGCGCTTGGTTGCGTCGATACAATACATGTGGCCCACACCTTCACCGTGTTCAGGATCCTGGCCGTTCGAGATGTAGACTTTATCCTCGTAGACCACGGGTGTACTGATCAATTCGTTACGTGTTTTGGGCCAAACAGAATCTTTGGGATTGGTGTCGAATTCCCAAAGCTTCTTTCCAGTCAGCGCTTCGTATCCGCGAATCCATCCATCGCCCTGGGCGTGAACGAGCTGAACGATCCCGCCAATCGTGCCGACTGTTGGCGAACTCCATTGACCGTGCAGGATGCGATTCTCAACGGAATTGTCTTCCCACACGAGCTTCCCGGTTTTTTTGTTCACCGCGATGATGGCGGGAGCTTTCGGTGAAGGGATGTTGACATGACTTTCGTCCTGGCCGTTTGACGTACTTACATAGATCAGATCGCCATACATCACAGGTGACGAGTTAGCGAGATTGTGCGGCAGCGAACCTACTTCTTCCATCATGTCGAAGCGCCACACGACATCGCCGTTGAACTCGCCAGTAAGTTTTTCGTCTGTGACTGGACCATCGTTCTCCTTGTCGCGAAAACCCTGCGTGTCGAGACACATCAACTCAGCACGGTTCGACACATAATAGACTCTGTCTCCCTCGACGAGCGGCGAAGAGGCAATCCCCTGATACGGCCAATCGTTGACGCGGCCAGCGACGAGCTTGTCGTGAACCATCTGCCACATGAACGCGCCGTCTGACTCACGAAACGCCATCACGACACCTTTGTCGCCAGTGATTTTCGGATCGCGCAGACCTTCGTTGTTGGTGCCAACGAACAGCATTCCACCCGACACGACGACGTTGCCGTACGTCTGTGATCCGAGTTCTGCTACCCACTTCACGTTCTTCTTCGTCTTCACGTCCCAGCTTGTGGGCAGCCCTTTCATGTTCGAAACCATGTTTCGATCAGGTGTGCCGCCCCACATCGGCCAGTCACCGGTTCCGGGATCAGCTGCTGAAGCTGTGGGAAGCATATTCAGCACACAGAAGATCGCTACAACAGCAGCGACTGTGGTTGTTATGACGACGGTTTTGGTATTTCTCATTATGTATTCCTTTTTAAAGTCTGCGCAGTTAAATTCTCACCAGGCTGATGCCTTGGCTATTCAGCACCGGGCGCGGTAGCGGATGGCCAAGATTCAGCGTCAAGGATAGAAGTACACCCTTATCTGGCATTGAGCAATGGCCATCCGCTACCGCGCACGGTACTGATGAATAGCGGACGTTACCACTCTTTCTTCCGACTTGTTCAGAGCTTCCCTTGAACTCAGCGAACATCACTTGTTCGGATACACTTTCAGGTTGTCGAAATACAGTTCCGATAACGCGCTGCCATATATTCCTGGCGCACCTTGCCGGTTGGGAATCGGATCAATCCTCTCGATCATCCACGCGGTTGGTTCAGCCTCAGATGCGAGCCAAACCTTACCTCGCGCTCTGACTTTTCCATCCGGCAGATTCTGCACTTCGAGTTTCATTCGGTACCACGTGTCCGGCTTCCACGCGAATGGGATCGTCACTGTTCGTGCAGTCTCCGGTTGCCATGGCTCAAGATGGAGCATTTGGCTGTTGCCGTAAAGTACCAGTGCATAACGCTGAGCAATAACACCGCCATCGCCCTGCAGTCGTCGCTTTTGCGTAGCATTGATGTCGGCTTCCACAGTGTAGTTCACGAGATCCGACGGGCCAAAATACGCTCGCGCACGACTCAGCAACGACGACCCTTCAGTAGTTTTCACCAACACCTTGTTCCCATTCATGTCTCTGACCTGGAATTTCAGAGTTGCATTAACCCACGTCGGAGGAACGGCGGCCGGAGCCATAGCGTCAAAGTTTTCACTCCACGGTAACGGTGGAAAGATTCTTACGCCAGCTGAGCCCGTCAGATTACCCACAGCGGCTTTGACTAAACCCGCCTGCGGCAAAGCGTCGCTGCCCGCAACGAACTGGCCGTTACTGATCGTTCCTTTCAGTTGGTCAACGGACCAGGTCGCCGCCGACTCTTCGCGAATAAACCGACCTTGTTCGTCGAAGAGACGGGCGCGGAAGTTCACCTTATCGCCAGGTTTCAGGATCAGTTCCGTTGGTACAACCTGCACATGCGTGGCTGGACGGTTTGGATCGGTAATACCTTCGACAGGTGCGGGCGTCGTTGTTGGCGAATTTGTTTTATGCCCGATCGCATAGAGATTCGAATCGCTGACAAGGTACACGCGGCCGTTTGAGACAGCGACTGAAGCGATGATGGCTTCGGGCTGGGCTTCCGTACCAAGTTGATCCTGATCGACAATCTCGCAGCCTGTTGCAGTCGGTTTCAAAATGAAAAACTTTCCGTTCTCCGTTCCTACGTACAACCGGCCGTCGGCTAAAACCGGCGACGCTTTTTGAACCGTCCCCAGGTTTTGCAGCCACAACTGCTTTCCAGTGTTCCCATCGAAGGCAGCGATGTTTGCGCTGTTATCCACCTGATAGATGCGATCGCCATCGACAACCGGAGAAGAGAAGCCGCCTTGCCAGCCAAATGTGGTCCACTTAACCTGGTCCTTCTTTATTTCTCCCTTTGCAGTTGCATCGACGGCGGTCATCATTCCCATCTCACTTGAATTCAGATTCTCTTCACTGTGAGTGAGTATGGCAGTGGTGCCGATCAGTACGGCGCCGGTGTTAAGACCGCGCTTGCTGATCTCATATTTCCAAACAGGCTCGCCAGTCTGCGGTTTGATCGCGTGCACGACTCCGTCGCTCGCACCTTGAATTAGTAGCCGAGTGCCGTTGACGTTCACGATGATCGGGGCCGCGTAGGTCGTGTCATAAGGTCTACCGCCTGGAGCACTAACCCAAATGGTTTCGCCTGTTCTTTTATCAAAGGCCATGAAGCGATGCGCGCCACGCGCATGCTGGCCCCACTGAAACGTTACGCCGCTCAAAATAACAAGATCGCCATCGATAAGCGGAGACACTGTTCGACCACCGTGCGTAGTCAGCAGTCCAAAGTCTTCGCCGAGCGATCGTTCCCAAACAACTTTACCGTTACGATTCAGTGCGAGCAGTGTGCCGCCGACACCAAGCGCATAAACGTTTCCGGTTGCCGGGTCTCCAACGGGAGATGCCCATCCGACACGATGCGGTGGTACGTCGCTAAGAAACACGTTGAAGCGATGCTCCCAGAGTAGTTTTCCAGTGTCGGCGTCAAAACACATCACGCGCTCTTGTTCAGCAGCGCCTTTTTCAGCTGTGTTCTGCAAATAAACTCGGCCGTTCATGACAATGGGTGCTGAACGTCCGCCGTATGGAGCTTTCCACGCGAGATTTTGACCCGTAGGCGACCACGACGTTGGAAGTCCTTTTTCCAAAGAGACTCCATCCCGCGCGGGTCCGCGCCACTCGGTCCAGTCGCCTGTGAAGGTGGAGGTTAGAACCAATAGACAAAGCAAAAAATTCGAAGAAATGGAAGCGATGCTCATCATTTTGGATTTCCTACGCTTCTAGATGAAGAAGCACTAAGACAGTATGAAACAAGTTGAAAGTAACTGAACGTCTGCAACCATAAAGATGTAGAATACGTAAACTCAAGTTGCAGCGCTCTTGTTAATCCTTTGCACTGACTGCTGAATTTACCATTCAATCGTGTACTCACAAAAGCCCGGAGGCTATATGAAAGTTAGACTCGGCTTGACACTTCTCGTTGTGTTTCTGTCCGGTTCACTGATTGTTGCACAGAATTCGAAAGAGCAACTGAACAATCTACTGTTCGAGGCTGCGCGGGCAGGCGATGCTGCCCTGGTTGCCTCGCTGCTAGACAAAGGCGCCGATGTAAATGCGAAGTTTCGTTATGGAACGACTGCGCTCTTCAAGGCGGCCGAGCGTGGCCACGCCAGCGTAGTCAAATTGCTGCTTGAAAGAGGCGCCGATGCCACGATCAAGGACACATACTACGGCGCAACTGCGATGACCTGGGCCTTGGATAAGGGGCATGCCGAAGTAGTTGGGCTGTTGCTGGATAAACTACCTGACACCGCTAATGAGGTGTTATTAACTGGCGCAAGGGAAGGGAACGCAGCGCTCGTCAAAGTAGCACTTGCCAAAACGATAAGCGCTGAGAACCTCACGGCTGCTCTGATCACTGCTTCTGATGGCGAGCCGAAAACGGAAATTGTTGAGTTGTTAAAGGCGGCGGGCGCAAAGCCAGGCGCGGCAGTACCCGAAGCAGTTCTGCAGTCGTACGTCGGGAAGTACAAGGGCGATACTGGTCCGGAACTTACGATTACTACGCGTGAAGGAACCTTATTCGCTGCCGCGCCTGGTCAAGGTACGTTACGCTTGTTCGCCCTAGACAACATCACTTTTCGCCCGGCGGCGTTCGATCAAATCAAGCTGGCGTTCGAGGTCGAAGCCAACAAAGCCACGGGACTAACATTCACTCAAGGTCCAAGCACGATCAAAATGAAGCGCGTCGAATAATTCTTTGGGGTGCGGTCACCTGTCACCGCTTTGTATCCGGTGCTGCTCTTCTACAAAGACGGCCCAAACGCGACGATGAAAGCGGCGATCCCCATGCATCGGGACCGCACTCCAAAATTTTCCGGAGGACTAAATGAATAAGTTGACGTTGTGCATCTGGTGTTTGCTTCTAACATCATTAACAGTTCAAGCACAGAACTGGCCTCAGTTTCGCGGACCTGGCGCGTCCGGCGTTGTAGAAGGTCATCCGGCGGCGGTGAAATGGGACGCAGCGAAATCAGAAAATACCGTCTGGAAAACCCCGATCCCGGGGTTAGGGCACTCGAGTCCGGTCGTTTGGGGCGACAAGGTATTTGTGACTACCGCGATTACGTCCGGTGCGAAAGATGAAACTCGCTATGGACTGTACGGTGACGTCGAACCCGTCAAGGATGATCCCAAGCACACTTGGAAAGTTTACGCACTCGACAAACGAACGGGCCGGATCCTCTGGGAGCAAGTCGCCTATGAGGGCATGCCGAAGGTAAAGCGACATCCGAAATCGACGCATTCCGACTCGACACCGGTGACCGATGGGCGATATTTGATAGTTCTATTTGGTTCTCATGGACTTTACGCTTACAACCTCAATGGGAAGCTACTGTGGAAGCAAGATCTCGGCGTGCTCGACTCCGGCTGGTTCTACGACGCCGACTATCAGTGGGAGCACGGCAGTTCGCCAGTTATTTACCGCGATCTCGTAATCATCCAGGCTGACGTTCAAAAAGACTCATTCCTGGCCGCTTACAACATAAAAACTGGAAAGCTAGCTTGGAAGACACCGCGCGATGAGATCTCCTCCTGGGGAACGCCGACTGTCTACGAAGGAAAGACGCGTGCTGAAGTTATCACCAACGGCTCAAAAGCCATTCGCGGTTACGATCCAATGACCGGCAGAGAGCTTTGGCGGCTGACTCCGAACTCGGAAGTCACCACTCCAACTCCCTTCGCTGCCCGGGATCTCATCTTCGTCACCAGTGGGTACAGAGTGATTCAACCGATCTATGCAATCAGACCAGGCGCTTCTGGCGATATCTCACTTAAGGACGGCGCGACTACGAACTCATTCATTGCCTGGAGCAAAACACGCGGCGGTCCATACATGCCGACACCGATCGTTTACGGTGATGTGCTGTACACCTGTTCAAATCAAGGTGTGGTCACCGCCTACAATGCCGACAATGGCGAGCGACTCTATCAGGAGCGACTAGGCGGCAAAGGTGGCGCATTCACTGCATCTCCCGTCGCGTCCGATGGAAAGCTTTATTTCTCAAGCGAAGATGGGGAGGTTTTTGTCGTGAAGGCCGGACCAAAATACGAGTTGTTAGCAACAAATCCGGTTGGTGAAGTGATGATGGCAACGCCAGCGATCTCGGATGGTCTCCTGATAGTTCGAGGCCGCAACCATCTGTACGCTTTCGGCTCCGCACCTGATCAGAAACTTAAAGCCAAGAACTAGTGTAAAGGAATTCAACATGAAGATCTTTGTTCGAACTTTCATATCCGTCGTTTGCATTTCCATACTGGCGCTTCTCGTGACTAATAACGCGGGCGCTTTTGCCGGACCAGGCTGGCCGCAATGGAGAGGCCCTTCCGGTCAGGGAGTATCTGAAGAGAAAAACCTGCCAACCAGCTGGAACACCGTAAGTAACGTTAAGTGGAAGACTGCCATTCCCGGCCGCGGGCACTCGTCGCCCATTGTTTGGGACAATCGAATTTTCCTGACGACGGCAATTGAAGGGGAGGTTGTACCTGGCGCAAAAGCTGTCAAGCACATGGATGGCGACAAAGAGTTTCTTCACCCCGACAGCATTGGCGCGGATCGCAAACATCAATTCCAGGTGATCGCTGTCGATCGAAAGACCGGCAAGATTGTTTGGTCACAGACTGCGTTTGAAGGAACACCTTACGACAACCGACACCGGAAGAGTTCCTATGCAGCGTCAACACCCGCCACCGACGGTTCGAATGTCTACGCGTTCTTCGGCAGCGAGGGACTGTACGCCTACACGCTCGATGGCAAGCTGAAGTGGAAAGCCGACCTTGGCAAACTCGGGACGGTGGGAATGGGCACGGGCACATCACCGATCCTCTATCGCAACCTCGTGATTGTTCAATGTGATGAAGAGAATGGTGCGTCGTCGTTCATCGTCGCTGTGAATAAGACGACCGGTAAGGAAGCGTGGCGAACGCCGCGCAAAGTTCAGGTCAGTTGGTCGACGCCCTTACTTGTTCAGACTGCGAAGCGAGCCGAGTTAATTACAAGTGGGACGGAGTTTGTGATTGCCTATGACCCGGCAACCGGAGCGGAGTTATGGCGACACAATGGTGTGAAGAGCAATGCCATTCCCTCACCCGTAGCAAATAACCAGGCAGTCTTTGTCTCAGCCGGGTTCCCGGCGAAGATCGCCATGGCCATAACATTGGGCGGAGCGGGTGATCTCTCTGACACAGTGCTTTGGAAATATGAGAAGGGCACGGCGTATGTGCCTTCGCCGATCCTTTACGGCGATTATCTCTACCTCACTTCGGATCGGGGGGTGTTGACTTGCCTGGATGCTAAGACGGGCGAAGTGAAGTACGAAGGCGGAAGGGTGCCCGTCCCTGCGAGCTTTACGGCTTCGCCAGTGGCGTTTGATGGGAAGATTCTGCTGACGAGTGAAGACGGCGATACGTTTGTGGTGAAAGCCGGTCCGAAGCACGAGATCCTGGGAACGAATTCAGTCGGCGAGCCGGTTTACGCATCGCCGGCAGTGGCGGATGGAAATATCTTCATTCGTGGCGAGCGAAATCTTTACTGCATCGGAAGCTGAAAAAAGGAGTACGGAAATGAGCTCCAAACTAATTCTCGTGCTTGCATTTGTTCTGACCCTGGGTTCGCTTGTGACTGCCTCTCTAAAGCCCGATTTTAGTGGTGACTGGACCATGGACCGGGCCCGCAGTTTCGGGCTCCCGGGCAACATGCAGCAAACCATGACCGTGAAGCAAACTGCAGATCAAATGGAAGTGGAAACAAAACTGATCCAGCCGGGTAATGAACGAATAGTGAAAGACACTTACGTATTTGACGGCAAGGAATACGAATTCTCACCGCCCGTGCCGCCTAATGCACCACCGACCGCGCCAGCACCGAAAGGCAAGCGAATATCAAAGTGGCTTCCAGACGGCAATGGGGTTATTGCAGAGGAAGTGATAACGAATGAAACGCCGAAAGGCCCAGCGACAACAAACATCGTCAAGAAATGGACATTCACCGCGGCAGGTGAACTGACGATTGCAATGTTCGTTGATGGCCCGAACGGATCCTACGAGGCGAAGAGGATCTTTACGAAGAAGAAGTAATCATTGCTCAATGCCTTTGCACAAAAGGTCCGGAATCCCACCGACGCAGTCGGTGGATGGTTAATACTCAACCTACTGATCATCCCCCTTGTTAGGGAATACCACCGACGCCGTCGGTGGATGGTTCATACCTGACCTTCACACCGCCGTCAACACGCTAATGCTTTCAAGAAGCTTAAGTTTTGCAAGCGACCGCGATCGACCGATTAGGCAATGTGTGAACAATCCACCGACTCCGTCGGTGGGATTTGTTTCCAGAGAACGACCTTGAGTTTGTAGGCTAAGTATGAAGCATCCACCGACTGCGTCGGTGGGATTCCGGACTTTTTGTGCAAAGCCTTGCTCAATTGTGATTTGACATTTGAGATTTGTTATTTGAAAACCACCGACTCCGATCAAGTTGTCATAATGTTGAAATGCATCGCAGCGTGCGACGTACGAAATCATCAGCGCTAACCTGCGATTAACTAAGCTTGAGCTATTTCATTTAGACTTGAGCGCTGATGATTTTGCACGTCGCACGTTGCGATGAAGCTTCAAAGTTATGCAACGCTGCGATAAAGGTTGAGTGTAATCAACTTGAGCGGGGAGTGATTGAGCTCAGGAGATCTGGGCGCTCGCTTTGTGTTACGCAAGCGCCGTCGTTGAAACATCTTCGTTGGTAGGCCGCGCCACTCTGAAATCTATTCCGCCGCAATCTTATAAACAGCCATTTCTTTCGCGTTGCGCACAAACAACTTTCCACCCGCTATCGCCGGGTAGTTCCAAGTCTTGCCGCTGAGCGCCGCGAACTTTGCTACTTCCGTATACGCATCCGGGCTGGCTTTTACCAACGCCAACTCACCTGTGTCGCTGATCACAATCAGGTGACCACTAGCGACGAGCACCTGGCCGTAGCCGTAGCGCCCACCTTTCCACTTTCGCGTTCCGGTGTTCACATCAAGACAGGTGAGTATTCCTTCGTCCAGGCCGTACACATAGCCCTCGTGAAGAACTGAGCTGTTGAATTTGTTCTTCATGTTGATGTTGGTCCAAACACTCCGGGCCTGAAAACTGTTGCCGGAACCGCTTATCTCAACAAGCGATGCGCCTTTGCCATAGCCTGATGAAATGAAGAATCGATTCTTATCGACGATGATGGGTTGCGATACATTAATACCCATGTCAGTGTTCCAGTCGTAACTCCACAACAGCGCACCATCTTCAGGAGCCAAACCAAACACACGCGTCGAGCTTACAACCAGGACCTGACGTCGACCGGCAAGATTAACCAACATCGGTGATACGTACGCCTGCCGATCATTCTGCACTTTCCAAACCGGTGCGCCAGTCACTTTGTTGTAAGCGACTACTGATTTGCCGTTCGTTCCACCGGGGAGAACGATCACCTTGTCGTCAACAATCAATGGCGACGCCGCCATGGCCCATTCCAGATTCTCCGCACCGTTATCTGAGAGAATGTTTTTGCTCCAACGCACCGCGCCCGTGTTTGCGTTGAGGCTGCGCAGTTCGCCAGTTGCGCCCAGGGCATACAACCATCCGTCGTCCCATGTCGGTGTGGTGCGGGGGCCATCACCGGTTTCGTCCTTGTATTCTGCATTCCACGATTGCGACCAAATCTCACGGCCGGTGTTAACGTCGTAGGCGGCGACGACCTCCTTACGACGTCTTTGCTCGATCGTGTAAGCGCGTCCATCGGCAATTGTGAACGACGCGTATCCCACGCCTACTGGTTCTTTCCAAACGAGCGGCAATCCCGATGCCGGCCAATTCGTCAGCACGGGCATCTCGTCGTATCGACCATCGCGATTGGGACCTCGAAAGCTCGTCCAGTAATTGCCACCCGCGTGCGCCGCGACAGTCTGCGGTGCATTCGAACTCGGAGACGCTTGTGCATTTGCCGGTGAAGCGCTCGCGGCCGGTGAAGCGCCAGGATTTGCGGTTTGCGCCTGTGCTTCACGTTGCTGCTGATTTCGATTTTCTTCGACGGCCTGATAGTGAGTTTCGTTCTCGCTCTTGCTGCACGCGACCAACAGGAGAAGGCAAAGGCAGGCAACGACTGACCGAGATTGCAACGACATCGTGTGGGACCTCCGGAGATCTTTGATCTAGTAACGGCTAGCGCAACTCATTATTAACCCTTAGACGGTCTGATCACAAAGAATGTTCCGGCGAGTTTATTAATTGTGAGACAGATGAGTGGCTTTGCCTCGAAAGTGACATTTAGCTCGAGTCGGAAACTCGTTATCACCAAAATCGACTTTTGAGGCAAAGCTCGGATGAGTAGGACGCAAACATTGGTAGTTTGAGATCTTTATTTCGCTTTGCCGATTCCTACTAACGAAAGCAGAGGTCCCGTCATAAACGTCGTTGTCAGCGCCATGATAACCATCATCACGAAGATCCGGTCAGACAAGATTCCGAGATCGTAACCGATATTCAAGACCACCAGCTCGATCAATCCACGCGTGTTCATAAGTGCGCCAAGTCCGAACGAATCCCGCCAACTCATCTTTGTCCACCTTGCCATCAACATGCTGCCACCTAACTTACCCACAATGGCAACAACGATAATCGCGATGCACACCATCCAACTCCACCGATCATTCAGCAGAGTTACTTTCGTTCTCAATCCCGTGAAAACAAAAAACAGTGGCAGCAGAAACGTTGAAGTAACTACTTCTATCTTCTCCTCAAAGAACGTTTGGATTTTACGATCGGATGGCATTACCAGGCCGGCAAGAAAACCGCCAAACAAGGCGTGAATTCCTATGGTCTCGGTGACCCACGCCGAAGCCAAAGCAAACGCGAGCGCACTCGCCAATACTCTCCGCGAATACTTTGCATCCGATATTCGACTGCTTATCAGTCTTTCAAGCTGAGGTTTTACGAGCAGCAACATGACTAGAATGAACACGGCTGTCAGCCCAATCGTGATCAGAGCGCCGACGAGGCCCATCGACTTTGCGGTCGCGACAACGATCGCAAGGATGCACCACGCCGAGACGTCGTCGACTGCTGCGCAGGCCAATGCTGTGTTTGCCAACGGCGATTGCGTCAGCTGACGGTCTCTGATGATTCGTGCCAGCACGGGAAACGCCGTGATGCTCATCGCAATTCCCATGAATAGTGCAAACGGAGTGAACCTCGAGTTTGGTGTTGCCAGCGTCGCAAAGAGAGTCAACGACAGGGCTGCGCCGAGAAGAAATGGGACGACGATGCTGGCATGACTGACCAGAATTGCGGATGACGCTTTTTCACGCAGATGCTCTAAATCGACTTCCATGCCGACGATAAACATAAAGAGCACAACTCCAACCTGACTCAACAACCCAAGCGTGCCCAAAGATGTGGCAGGGAAGAGGAATGACGTGACCTGGGGAGCAATAAATCCGAGCACTGACGGACCCAGAGTAATTCCCGCAACCATCTCGCCCATAACCGGCGGTTGACCGATACGACGAAAGACCGCCGCGAACAACTTCGCGACCACAATGATCACGATGAGCTGAAGCAATAGAATGCTGAGCGCGCTTCTGTCTTCCAGCCGAAAGAACCTGCTGATCTGTGTTTGCGTTGAAGGTGCGGCTCGTGATTCCGCGGGCCGGCCTGAGGCGCTGGGTTGGATAACCTCGTTTTGAGGAGAACTGAGCTTTGAGCCGGAAGCGAGAATTAACCAAATACCGGCAAAGAATATCGCCAGCATCACAAGATAGTAGCTGTAGTTGGTGGTTCGACTGCGGTTCAAACTAGCCAAGGAATTGGGCTCAGAATACGGATTGGGTTTGGTTCGAACTCCGTCAAATGGTGTTGCACAAAAGTCGCTACTCAAAACCGGCTTTTCGTGCAAAACCTCGGTCAGACAAAAACTTTGGCGAACTTCATTGGGGCCGTGCGCAACTTACTAAAGCATATGTGCGTAAGACACTTGGCCGCTAGTGGCGTAATTGATCCGGCGTCTGGCGCGTGTTAATTTGAGTCTTTGCGACTTAGCGCGATTCGAGATTCTGGAGTTCTCCTCTAATAATCGATACGAATACCAAAGGCTGGCACACAACCAGCGAAATGGCTTAATGACGACGACGGCTCAAACAACTACCCAGGTTGGGAACTACTTTGTTTCGAATTACCCACCATTTTCGCAGTGGAAGCCCGATTATGTCGGGGAAGCCCTGGCAGTGCTCGATGCACCGCCCAGAACCGACGACCCATACGGTCTATACCTGCATATTCCGTTCTGCCGCAAGCGGTGCAAGTTCTGTTACTTCAAAGTCTACACGGACAAGAACGCCAACGAGATTGAAGTCTATCTTGATGCGCTCGTCAAAGAAGCTGAATTCTACGCACGGACCCGCGCGTTTCAGGGGCGTGAGTTGCGCTTTGCGTACTTCGGCGGCGGCACTCCGTCGTACATCAGCGAGAAGCAACTGCATCAGCTCGTCGACGGGCTTAATCGTCACGTCAGTTGGAGAAACGCTGAAGAGGTGACGTTTGAGTGTGAGCCCGGCACGCTGCGCAAATCAAAACTTGAAACCCTAAAAGACATCGGCGTTACACGTTTGAGCCTGGGTGCTGAACACTTCGACGACGAGGTCCTTCAGATAAACGGCAGGGCGCATCTGTCAGGCGAGATTTATGAAGTCTACGACATCGCGCGCAGCGTGGATTTTCCGCAAATCAATATCGACTTGATTGCGGGTATGGTGGGTGAAACCGAGGCGAAGTGGCGCGACACGGTTCGGCGATGTCTCGAGTTGGAACCAGACTCCGTGACTATCTATCAGATGGAACTGCCCTACAACACGATCATCTCGCAAGAGATACTCAAAGAGGGAGCGGAGTCGCCCATTGCCGATTGGCCGACGAAGCAACGATGGTTGAACTACGCTTTCGATGAATTTGAGTCGCGCGGTTATCGAATTGCGAGCGCGTACACATTGGCCACGACGAAAAAGCCGGTTCGATTTATTTACACGGACGCGTTATGGCATGGTGGCGATATGATCGGGCTGGGCGTTTCGAGTTTCTCTCATTTCAGTGGCGTCCACTTTCAGAACGCGCACAGCTTTGAGGAGTACATCGCGCTGATCGAGAAGAACGAACTTCCTTTGCTTCGCGCGTTGACCTTAACACCGAAACAGAGACTCATCCGAGAGATGATCCTGCAGCTCAAGACCGGCGCTGTTGAACTGGATTACTTTAGAAATAAATTTGACGTTGATCTCTGGGAAGAATTCAAGACCACTTTTAAGTCTCTTCAAAGTGATGGGTTTCTCGAACGCGGCACTGCGCGCATTTCGCTAACGCGGAAAGGGCTCCTGCGGGTCGACCATTTTCTGTCAGAATTCTTCGAACCTGAATTAAAGGCGGTGCGTTACGTTTAGAACTTATGGAAACGAAAACCAACTACGATGTGATTGTTATTGGCGGTGGTCCTGCAGGTAGCACCATCGCAAGCATCCTTTCGCGCGAGGGACGCAAGGTGGTGCTTTTTGAGAAAGAGCGTTTTCCGCGACACCACATCGGCGAGTCGTTGATGACTGATACCTATTTCACGTTCAAGCGAATGGGCTTACTCGACAAGATGAAAGAGAGTCCGTTTGTGAGAAAGTACAGTGTGCAATTTGCCAATCCAGCGGGAAAAGAATCGCGACCCTTCTATTTCTTCGAAGCACTGCATCACGAATCAGCTGTGACCTGGCAGGTAACGCGCGCGCAATTCGACCTGATGTTGATTGAACACGCAGCGGATGAGGGTGCTGATGTTTACCAGCAGACCCAGATCAAGCGCGTGTTGTTCGACAAAGATCGTGCCTATGGCGTCGAAGCCCTGATGACCGATGGATCGGTGGTACAGTTCAAAGCGCCTGTGGTCGTTGATGCGACCGGTCAGAGCGCCATGCTTTCAAATAAGTTTGGGTGGCGCGTGCGCGATCCGAAACTCAAGAAGGCCGTGCTCTACTCGTATTTCAAAGGCGCCCACAGAGAGCCTGATTTGAATGGCGGTGCCACGCTCGTGCTACGAACACCGCTGGGGAGCAATGGGTGGTTCTGGTATATCCCGCTCGAAAACGACATTACGAGCGTCGGAGTTGTTGCTGATCCTGAGTACCTTGTTAAGGGACGAGGTCAGGATCTGGCAAAGATTTTCCATGAAGAGATTGAGAAAGTTGAATCTGTTCGAAAGCGTGTAGCAGGTGCAACGCGTGTCGATAAGATCTACTCGATCCTCGACTACTCCTATCGATCGATGCGAAACGCGGGCAATGGATTCATCATCATTGGTGACGCGTATGGCTTTCTCGATCCGATCTATTCATCCGGGGTGTTGCTCGCTTTGAAAATGGCGGAGTTGGCGGCTGATAGTATTCATGACGCGTTTGCGAACAATGATTTTTCAGCGGAAAGGCTCGGACAGTATCAGGAGAAGCTGGACACGGGCATTGAGTCGATGCGTAAGTTGGTCTATGCGTTCTACAACGAAGGATTCAGTTTCTCTCAGTTTCTTCACAAGTATCCAGAGCAGCGCGTAAACATCATCACGCTATTGATGGGGCAGGTTTTCAAGGAGGGAGTGGATAGTATCTACGATCCGATGGCCGACTTTGCAATCATTCCTCCGCCGCTATATGAGCAGCTCGATGGAAAGCCGGTCGCGACTCCCGAGTCGTCCGAAAAAGAGATCCTCTCAGCGAAGTATCAGTACTACGACGATCGACCGGTGCTTCAGGAAGCCGGCGACTAAAGAATTTCCACAGTTACGCAGATTACACAGATTAAGAGCTAGGCAGATGAGTTGGTTGAGAACCCCAACGTCCAACTAAACTACCTAGCTCTTAATCTGTGTAATCTGTGTGATCTGTGGATGTTCCTGGTCTAAAACAACAACTTCAACCCGAATTGAATATGTCTCGGTTCTCTGGCTGAGCTGATCACGCCGAATGTTGGTGAGCCGAGGAAGTTGTCAGGCAGATTGAAGTTTGGATGATTAAACAGATTGAAGAATTCCGCCCTGAACTGCAAATTCACCTCTTCAGTTATCCGCGTATTCTTTACCAGCGAAACGTTGACGTTTTGATAACCCGGTCCATCCAGAATATTCCTTCCCGCATTTCCAAAAGTCCCCGGCGGTGGAAACGCAAACGCCGCAGTATTGAACCAATGGCCTGGTGTCGGATTACCCAATTCAGGATTGCCCACAACGTTGGGTCGATCATTAGCGCCAAAGCCGAGTATTGAACGTCCGGTACCACTGTTATCAATCTCCGAAAGCAGGGCGACTGTAAACGGTCGACCTGTTTGCAGAGTTACAATCCCGAAAGTTTCCCAGCCGGTAAGAACCTTGGTCAGCCAACCATTGTCAGACAAATACTCTCGACCCTCACCAAAGGGAAGCAAGTAGGAGTAGCTGACCGCCAAACGCTGGCGCACGTCGAAGTTGGATCGGCCGCGTTCTGCCCTGACGTTGTAACTGTTCTGCGGAAAGTTTGGATCACCCGCGCTACTGAAAAAGTTTGACGCATCGTCGATCGATTTCGACCAGGTATATGAAGCCAGGGCCGAAAATCCCCGACTAAGTCGTTGCTGAAACTTTGCCTGCAATGCGTTGTAGTTCGAATTAGCTCGCGACTCCAAAAGATCGATGTCGTCGAAGCGTGGATTCAGTCGGGGCACAATCGGCAAGCCGGGAGGTAAAGGACTTGGTTGCGGTTGATTGATGTCGCGTGCCGTTAGAAGTTTCGTCCCTTTCGAGCCTACGTATGCCACTTCCAAAACGCCCTTTGATCCGACTTCCCGTCCAATGTTGAGATTCCAATGCTGCATGTATCCGGTTCGAAGATCGCGCTGAATCGCCAGCGCGGAATCGGGTAATGGAAACGGGAAGAAGGATGGAAACGGATTGGTTAAAGTCAGTGGAAGTCCCGGCAACGAGAAGAAAATGTTGTTATCGAAGTAAGGCGCGTTGAAGTAGAGCGCCTCGGCCGGCGCAAAAGGCGACTGGTCGTAATAAACGCCGTAGCCTCCGCGAATTACAGTTGCCTGATCTTGTCCTATGGTCCATGCAAAGCCAACACGTGGCGCGAAGTTGTTCTTGTCTCCATGAAAACCACTGCGAGGCACACCATTCGTACCCACGGCGACGAGCGTTCCTGTCGTCACGTCATAGATATTTGCGCGATCGTCCGCGTCGACCGGAGGTGTGTTGTATTCGTATCGCAGACCGGCATTGAGAGTAAGATTTCTTCGCGCGCGCCAGCTGTCGTTAATAAAAAAGTTATAACTTTGTGTGCGAATGTGTTGGGGGTTGTCGACTCGAGCCACGCTCGTCAAAAAGGGAAAACCAATCAGCAAATCACCAAGTGCATTTCCAGTGATTTGTCCGAACGGAGAGAATTGCAGGCGTCCGCGCGATTCCACATCGCGAAAGGCATTTTGTTGTGAAAGACGAATATCGGCGCCGAACTTGATCAGGTGATCGCCGTGCGCGTAACTAACGTTGTCGAGAATCTGGTAAACGTTCGTCACGCTGTTCTGCGGATTGTTTCCTTCATCGCCAAGCGGAGAGAAGCCGGTGATGGTGATGAAGCTCAATCCCAGGTCGCGCGCGAGTGGAGAAATTGTGGGTAGTCCTACTTGAGAATTCAGAACGCTGGCCTGTTGCGTTACCGAGGCTGCCACTCGACTAAGAGCAAGACGAGTTTCATTTACCAGCTTAGGCGTTAGCACGAGGGTAAGCGCTGTCATCGCGTTCTGGCTGCGTCGCTTCACAGAATCCCCGAACCCCGGAACGACTGAAAACGACGGTCCTGTGAACGGCTCAAACAAATCCCGATCACCAAAGCTGTACCGAAATGCGAGCTCAGCGCGATTGGTCAAACGGTGGTCGATGCGCACATCGAAACTGTCG
>DATIBJ010000140.1:0-27084 GCA_035457565.1 Pyrinomonadaceae bacterium
TACCGCGAACGGTACTGACTTATGGGCGCTATTTCGAAATCGCGCCCAAACCATCCACCAATTGATCAATCTGTTCGCGCGTGTTTGTTTCAGTCACGCACACCAAAAACTCTCTCTCACGTTCAGCGAAGAACGGTGAAAGGGCCACGCCACCTTCAATGTTCTTCTCCTTGCCGAGACGCGCGAGCAGCTCAGTTGCATTCGAAGGAGCGCGCACCACAAATTCATTGAAACAAGGACCAGAGAAGGGAAGCTCAAAGCCACTGAGCCCGCGGATCCTGCGGGCCGCATAAGCCGCCTTCTGAATGCACTGCTCGGCTACCTCACGCATCCCTCGTCTGCCCATCGTCTCAAGATAGACAGTCGCCGCGAGAGCTATCAGTCCTTCGTTGGTGCAAATGTTCGACGTGGCTTTCTCGCGCCGGATATGTTGTTCACGCGTCGCGAGCGTTAGCACGAAGCCCCTTCGACCTTGCTTGTCGTACGCCTCACCCACCAATCGACCCGGAATCTGTCTCGCGTATTTCTCCTTCGTTGCAAACAGACCTACATAAGGACCACCAAATGAAAGTGGTACTCCGAACGATTGTCCCTCGGCGACGACAATGTCCGCACCGCACGCGCCGGGCGCCTTCAATAATCCAAACGAGATTGCTTCGGTGACAGCGACCACAAGCAACGCACCCTTTGCATGCACCGCATTCGCGAAGGTAGCCAAGTCTTCAACACAACCGAAGAAGTTTGGTGACTGAACTACCACAGCGGCAGTTTTGTCGTCGATGCTGTCGGCAAGTTTTTGTCCCGCCTGGCCGGAGTCCTCATCAAAGCTCACCACTTCCAAATCGATACCGGCGTGTTGCACGTAAGTGCGTATGACCTCGAGATACTGAGGATGGATCGCTGCAGAGGCGACGACTTTTGCTTTTCTTGTAACGCGTTCCGCCATCAACACCGCTTCCGCCAGTGCGGTTGAGCCGTCGTACATCGATGCGTTCGCGACTTCCATTCCCGTCAGCTGGCAGACGAGGGTCTGAAATTCAAAAATTGTTTGTAGCGTTCCTTGTGAGATCTCAGGCTGATATGGCGTATAGGCCGTGAAGAATTCAGATCGCGACAGAATGTGATCGACTATCGTCGGGATGTAGTGTGAATAAGCACCGGCACCAAGAAAGCTGATCCGCTTCGCCCCGGCGTTGCGCGCCCCGAGTTTCTCAAAGCGCCCAAGCAGTTCGATCTCCGATAAGGCTGCGGGCGTTTTTAGTGGTGACTTTAATCGTAACTCGGAAGGAATTGAATCGAATAGTTGTTCCGCTGATGCGAGCCCGATTGAGCTGAGCATTTCTGCGCGCTCCTCGGGCGAGTTAGGAATGTAGCGCAAAGTTATTCGGTCTCAGCTTTCGTAAAGTCTTCGTATTCAGCAGCCGTTAAGAGACTATCCACTTCGCCCGCGTTCGACATGCGAATGCGAATCATCCAACCGTCGCCATAGGGATCTGCATTCACCTTCTCGGGCTCGTCAGCTAACGACTCATTGATCTTAGTTACTTCGCCAGTAACAGGAGTGAAGACTTCCGACACTGCTTTTACCGACTCGACAGAACCGAAGGATTCGTTTGCGCCAAACTCATCGCCTGGCTTCGGCAGTTCGACATACACCACGTCTCCCAGCGAATTCTGAGCATAGTCAGTGATTCCGATCACTGCTTCATTTCCATCAACTCTTACCCATTCATGATCCTTGCTGTAGTGTAGGTCTTCTGGAACGTTTGCCATGCTTCCTCCAACAATTGCGTTTTATGTCAGCCGTCTTACTTCTGTCGCTTGTAGAAAGGTGTCTTTATGACTTGTGCGCCGATGAGTCGACCGCGCACGTCGATCTTGATCTCCTGGCCCACATTTGTGAACTCGATCGGTAAATATGCAAACCCGATATTCTTCTTAAGGTACGGAGCGGGACTGCCTGAAGTGACCTTACCAACACGCTGACCGTCGATCACTACATCGTAATCGTCGCGCGCAATCCCGCGTTCCGTCACTTCAAATCCAACCAGCTTACGTTTTAGACCAGTTGCTTTTTGTCTTGATAGCGCATCTCGACCAATGAAGTCACCCTTATCCAGCTTGCAGATCCAGCCGAGGTTGGCTTCGAGTAACGTCGTTGTTTCTGTAAGTTCGTGGCCATAAAGAGCCATGCCTGCCTCGAGCCGCAACGTGTTTCTTGCGCCCAACCCGGCGGGAAGAATTCCGTCATCGGAACCAAAGTTTCCGGTTTCAAGAATCTTCTTCCAAAGCCGTTCGCCCTCTTTGGCTGGACCGTAGATTTCAAAACCATCCTCTCCGGTGTAGCCGGTGCGCGAAATGATCGATTCAATGTTATCAACCTTGCCTGTCGCGAAATGGTAGTACTTGATCTCAGAGATCGGTTCGCTCGTTAGCTTCTGCAGGATTGGGAGCGCTTCGGGTCCTTGTACCGCGAGCTGGCAATACTCAGCACTAACGTTTCTTAATTCGGCCGACTCACCTGCGTGATGCGACTTGATCCATTCCCAGTCTTTATCAGTTGTTCCAGCATTCACGACCAGAAACAGATGATCCTCGCTAAACCGGTAAACAAGAAGATCGTCAACCACCGTTCCTTTAGGAGTTGTTAGAGCAGTGTATTGCGCCTGCCCATCGACTAACTTCGTAACGTCATTTGAGGTGAGGCGATTTACAAAGGCGATTGCCTCGCGACCGCGAATATCGATCTCGCCCATGTGCGAAACATCGAAGAGTCCTGCTCGTGTTCGAGTGCGAAGATGTTCTTCGATCGTGCCAGCTGGATACTGAACAGGCATGTCCCAGCCGCCAAAATCAACCATGCGACCACCGAGTTGGCGATGGGCACTATTGAGAGGGGTCTTCTTCAGTTGAGGCGCAGTCGCAGTCAAGCTGGTCACCACGTGAACTCACCCGGCATTCACGTTAGATTGAATCAGTAATAAAAGGTGAAAACGCAAACTAGCATGCGAACTGCGGTGCGTCAAGCGAGTCTCAGAACTAGCAACTGCCCACTCATCAAAGGCGATAATATGCGTTTGAACGTAAAGAAAACTGACCGGTCAAAATTTTTTCAAACCGCTAAAGACTCTCGTCCGTCTTAAATCCCGATGCCCTACGAAGCATCAAGTTAACATCAGTACCCAAACAAAAACGCTCCAGTTCTAACCGGAGCGTTTTTGTTTTGTGACGTACCGCCAGGCTTAGAAGTTATCGTCCACGTCTACTTTCTGCACTGCAAACACGACGCGCATTGTATCTGGTCGACGGTCGAGGGAAGCTGGTACAAACGCGGCGTCCTGACGCAGCGCGGTTTGAAACTCATCAAGCATGCGTTTGTCTTTCGGCGCTTGAACGACGTCCGCCAGCGATGCAGCTCCGTTACTAAACACGTTAGCCACCACGATCATGTCGTCCCCGTCTTCAGATATACCGTGTCGCGGATGCGCATATGAACGCGTCAGAACAGCGAGAGCACCGACTGGATTTAGTGTTGGCGACTCCTCGGCGAACGGCGCACGGCGACCGGCTAGAATTTCAGCGTTCACAGGCTGATTCAAATCGTAGAGCGGACGGACCATTAAGACGCCGCTACTCTGAATTGATGCTTCACGCAATGCTACGAAATGCGGTCGCAAAGCAGTGAACATCATGAAAAAGAGGATTACTGATGCAAATGAACCGACGGTGTACGGCATCAAGCGCGGTTCGAGAAAACGAGCGATGCGTTGTCCCAGAGAAGGGTCAGGTTCTTGACGGCGAGCTGCGGACTCGATCGCCAGCGCGTCAGAGATGGCCCAAGCCAAATCGGGTGGAGGCGTAGGCCGAGTCAACAAGCCCAAGCTACGTGTCAACGAACGAAACTCGACTACTTCAGACCGGCAAACGGGGCAGCGATCAAGATGTGCCTCGATCGCTACCCTCGTCGGTAAGGACACACAATCGTCGATGTATAACGAAAGCGATTGTTTAGTCTCTTCGCACAACATAGGAAACTCTTCCGCTTGTAATCTTCGAGGCGCCCCGCTGCGCTTTGAAGAGTGGATAGCTGACCGACCCCGGCTGCTCCCTTTTTGAAAAAGAAGCACTTCGACGTTTAAGGCAAACCGTTCAAGGCTAGTGCGAGCGATGCTCCAACGGGTGTTGCTGGCCACGTTTTCAAGTACGCTCTCATACCCCTTTTGGAAGGCCTCTGCCCGCCGTTCTTCACTTTGACCCATTTGGCACCGAGTTCAGTGAGCCGGGGCGGGTCAGCTATCCAAGTTTGAGATTCTCGACCCGCTGCCGGCAACTTGCTCGGCAAGAGAAATGGAGAATCTAAGCTACAAAGATCCTTCTAACTTACTGCGGAGTTCCTGGCGTCCGCGAGCCAGTCGGGATTTCACAGTTCCAACACTGATGTCGAGAGCAACTGCGATCTCCTCGTACGCCAAACCTTCGATATCACGCAGGATCACGGTCTCACGATAAACCCGGCGTAAATCCTTCAATGCGTTGCGCAAAATCACCTCTCGTTCGTGTGCTAGCGTGTCCTGTTCAGGGCTCTGCACGTTCTCGGCTTTGAGAGTCGCAACCAATGTCGGTTTGCCGTTCTCGTCCGTCGCATCGATCGATACTGTCGAGTCGCGACGCCGCCTGCGCCACCAACGCCAACGATTGCGAGCTTGATTAATTGCGATCCGGTAAATCCAGGTCCGCAAGTCGGAATCGCCGCGAAAGCTCCGAATGCTCTGAAACGCCCGTAAGAATGTTTCCTGGGTTAAGTCTCGCGCTTCTTCCGGATTCTCGGTTAAACGGTAGAGGAGACCATATATCTCTCCAGAACGTTCATTTACGAGGACTTCGAATGCTGCGGATTCGCCGCGCTTCAATCTTTCAATGAACTGACCGTCTTGTGCCCGAGGTTCTACCGAGGTAGCCGAAGCGACCTGCTCCAAATCCATCTGCCCTCGGAGGGCTATTTGCTCCCCGTAGCTCACCGCGTACCCCCTGGGGCGGGAATCAGAGCAGCTAATCTTCTTCGCCCTTTCCCGGACAGGCACCCGCTTAGACACCCGCGGTTGATGCTTTGTTCCCAGAAGAATTTCATACGAGAGTTAGATGCACCTGCGATAAGCGTTGATCCATGGGCAAAAGGCGCGGCAGTTCGCGCGAATCGCCAAATCAGTGGTCTGCTTGACAACTTTTCATGCGCGCCATTAGAGTGACGCTTTTTAATCATACACCCAAAGAACGCTCCTCACTATGTCGACTTGCGAGAGGTAAATAAGTGGCAAAGTACAAGAAGAAACGTGCCCGGGAGTTAAAACACGATCGTTTTCGCGACACAACGATGTCGCTCGTCGATCGGTTCGCCGAACGATTCGAAGGCAAGGGTCGCACGATCCTGTATGCGCTCGCGGGGATCGTCCTCGCCGGCATTTTGATCCTGCTTTTTATGCGTTGGAGTGGTCGCAAGAGTGATGAGGCTCGTGCGGCGCTGGGCCGGGCAATTGATATTGCTATCGCGCCTGTTAGCACAAGCACAACACCCGACCCAACAACGGGCACCATCTTTGCCAGCGAAGAACAGCGGGCCCAGCGCGCCATCGAAGAGTTTGAGAAGGTCGCAGCGAAATATGGCGACCCTTACCGGGCGGAGGCGCGTTATTTCAGTGCTACTAATAAGCTGATACTCGATCGGTCGAAAGGCATCGCTGACCTGACGGAGTTATCGAACAGCAACGTTGCGGAAGTCGCTGCTCTGGCTACGTTCGCGTTGGCGCAAACTAAGGAGAGCGACGGAAAGCTTGATGAAGCTGCTAAGTTATATGCGTCTCTGGCTAATAAAAACAATCCCGCGATAACTGCAGATACTGCAAACCTTAAGCTCGCTAAGGTCTACGAGAAGCAGGGAAAAAAGAAAGAAGCCGCTGACCTGCTATTCAATCTCGTTGACGCTTCGCGAAAGGCGAAAGGGCCAGACAATCTGCCACTGCCTCCATCGGCTGCAGCTCGCGAGGCTGCAACTGCATTACAGAATCTAGATCCAGATCGTTTCGCCCAACTGCCCCCAGAAGCCAGCTGATCAAATATAAGATGGCCGCTGAATGGATAATCTGACTCATTCGCTGGTGGGTCTCACAGTGGCTAAGGCAGGGCTGGAACGACTCTCACCCGCAGGTACAGCGGTTTGCATTCTTGCCGCTAACGCTCCTGACTCCGACGTCGTCGTTGGACTCTTTGCCGATCGTTGGACCTTACTCCATCATCATCGGGGGATCACCCATTCAATCGTCGGTACGATTTGCCTCGCCCTGGTCTTACCCATTCTCGTTTACGCCATTGATAAGCTTTTCGCGTATTGTCGACGGCGCGCCCCAACCGTTCGACTTCGCGGACTGTTGGTCGTCTCTTTAGTTGTGACAGCCACGCATCCATTTCTTGATTGGCTCAACAATTACGGAGTACGTCCACTGCTGCCTTTTGATTCGCGTTGGTTCTACGGAGATGTTCTCTACATTGTCGATCCGTTCATGTGGTTGTTCCTGGGTGGTGCCTCCTTTCTAATGACCTCACGAACCAGGGTTCAAAAGTTCTTTTGGATTGCGATCGCGCTTATCCTTACCTGGTTGGTTGCGTTTGGTCCAGGCAGGCGAGCGGACCTCTCAAACCCAAATGTGTTAGTCGCGGTATGGTTTGGCACGCTGCTGATTCTTGTCGTTCTGTTTGTCATAAAAGCTCATGAACGGTGGGGTGCGCGAGTAGCTGTTGTCGGATTAGCGCTCGTGTTGAGTTACTGGATCGGATTGTCATTCGCCCACCGCCGGGCGTTGTCGCTGACCACAGACGTAGCAAACGTTATCGCGAGTCAATATCAGGAATCAGTAAAGCGCCTAGCGGTCATGCCGACTCTCGCTGATCCTTTTCGTTGGGACTCAACCTTCGAGACTAACGGCGCGACGTATCGGTTCCGACTGGGGATTCTTGAGAAGGATCGAACGCCCGGCCGTCTAGTTCGCTATCCGAAACCAGAAGGTGAGTTGGCGGCGGCGATTCAACAGATTTCCGAGGATCGAAGATTGAAGATTTTCCTCGACTTTGCGCGATTTCCTGTGGCGCGTCTGCGTGATCCAGCCTGCACAACTGAGACTCTCGTTCAATTCGCCGACTTACGGTACACTGAACCAGGCCGGCAACGAGCCACTTTTACGATCGATTTGCCGGTCGATTGTCGAAGCTTGAGAACCAGTCGATAGATGGACGAAACAGAACAGGTTGACAGTTTAAGCGCCATTGCGGAAGCCGAAGCGCAGCGTGCACGCGCGCGAGCGAAGCCGGCGATTGTCACAGTTCGTGTTTCACCCGGACCGTATTTCGCACTCGCAAGCGTTTTCACGTTCTGTTCCGCCCTGTTGTTGCGGGCCGATCACGATGCGTGGGCTCTCCTCCTGATTGTTACAGCGTGGATGGTTGTACCGTTATTTGCGTTCCTTGATCGGATTGCCTTTGACGGCACCTCGTTGCGAAGGCAAGGTCCAATCACATCAGTCCTGGGCTTATTCCGTGTCTATCCAAAACATCTTTGCGTGACAGACTTCGAAACCGTTGAGACGTCGGCAGTCAGGACTCTTCGAAGAGGCGGCAGTGTGCGCTACCGGTATCGCACAGAAATCAACGGCAAAGGCAAGCGGTTCGTTTTAGCTTCAGGTGGACGGAATTATAGAAGACTCGTGCGTGAACTCTTTCCGCTGATTCATGAAGATAAGCTCGACAATCGGAGTCGCGACCTCCGTGACTATCTGAGTGAACCAAGTGTTGTGAACCGCAAGACGAGGCTTTCGCAGTTGGCGCCTGAGAATGTCCTGGATCTTGCGAAGGCGGAGTTTAAGTTAGGGGGGAAAGCCAGCGAACGCATCGACAAACCGCAAACCGAGGTTTCTGCGGACGACGTCGAGCGCGCACATCTGCTGCGGCGGCTCGGAAATGAATTGCGTGTTTCCGGTCGTTTGCGTGAGGCGGGTGAAGCATTTCGTCGTGCACTGAATGTCACGCCGCGGCGTGCGTGGCTCATCTATGATTTTGCGCGCCTCTTACGTTCGCAAGCGAGTGCGAATTCGGATGCGCGTTTGCTTTCGCGAGCGCGCGCGGCGCTTCGCCTGGCCTGTACGAGGGCGGGAAATGATTTGGTGCTACTGCCACTGATCGGTGAGTGCCTGCTGGAGTGCGGCGACGCTCGTCAGGCTCGATTAGTGCTCGAGAAAACTGTTGATATCGATCGCGAGAACTACAAAGCAAGATTGGGTCTTGCGGATTTGGCGCTTCGCGAAGGCAAGTTGGCCCACGTGATTCATCACTATCACGAAGCGGCGCGCGTTAGTTCTGAACAATCGCTTGCGCGATATGCGCGACGGGAAGCGGAGTACTACGGCCTTTTGAATGACGACGAGGAGTATCTGGCAACAGAGCTACGCCGGATCAACTGGCTTCAAACGGTGACGCGCGTGCGACGACTTTCTGCAAGAGTAACGAACGCGGCGATCCTTGTGGCGCTTACTGGCGGATATGTCGATGTCACGATGGGAAGCGTTGGATGGTCAATCGCGTCGTCTTCTTTGATTGTTTGGATTCTGATGCTCGTTGCGACACGGATGCTGTTCGAGAGATCAAAGCCGAGATCGATGGCGTGAATCCAAGCATTCTCCCCAGGCTTCAGCCTGGGCAGTGGAGGCGTCTAGGACGCCGAAGTTGAAACTCCACGCCGCCGAAGTGGGTGGTATCTCTCGGATGCGGCTTTAAGCGTCAGACTTCTTTCGTCTGGCGTTTGTCTTTTTGCCTCCGTCTGCGCCGACCGAACTCTTAGCCGTCCTGGTTGCTGCCTGAGTTGCCTGACTCGTCGCAGATCCGACTGGCGTCGGGTTTATCGTTCTTGATTGCTGCTCAGCTGCCGAGGCAACCGCATACGCACGACTGGGTTCAGGATTTAAGAGTGCATCCCAACAATAACGCGGACGCTCTACCTGCTCGCGAAGACGTTTCAAGACGAGATTGATAACAGCTTCAGTAATCCACTTGTGATAGAACTCGCCAACCGACGCCCGCTCAGCGTCAGGTGCTGGATTCATGAAATCAATCGCGTACGGTACGTCGTCTTTGATCGCAAACTCGACTGTATTGATGTCGTAACCGAGAGCGGTGCACAGGGTCCGCACGTCTTTCTTCACGCGTTCAGCTAACTGGGGTGCGAGATAATCCGGATTGTGAATGTATTGCTCGCCAGAGAGGTAGGGCTTTCGCGGATCATACGCCATGATCATCACGTCCTCCTGGCCGACACAGTAGCATCTGACGAACTGGTTAAACTCGACAGAAGCCTGCAGTGTCATGCAGAGCGTTCCCGTGTTGTTGTATTCAGCAAGCAATTCTTCGAGCGAGTTAACCTTCGAAACGTTTTTCCAACCCCCGCCGTCGAATGGTTTTAAGAAAGCAGGGAATCCGATGTACTCGACGATGCCTTCCCAGTCGAGCGGGAATTCAAGGTTTCGCAAACTCTCGCTGACGATGCCTTCCATGTAGTCTTTCTGGGGCAGCAGAACCGTTCTTGGCACCGCGACACCAAGCTTGCTGGCGAGTGAGTAGTTAAAGAACTTATCGTCGGCCGACCACCAGAACGGATTGTTGACGATGATTGTGCCCTCAAGAGCCATACGCTTGAGCGTGGCTCGGTAGTATGGGACTTCATGAGAAATGCGATCGATCACCAGATCGTATTTTGGAGGAGCGTCGTGGCGAATCCCTCCTAACTTGATGTAATCGGCAACGACTTCACCCTGACCTCGCTCATTTATCCCGGCGATTAGCTCCTCGGGAAATGTTTTCTCTCGACCTACTAGAATGCCTACTCGCTTCATTCTCTAAATGTCCTTTCAAGACGCCCGTGGGGCGGGGTTTATGATTATTGCGAAAAAGAGGTGTGTACCTCGATAGTTGCTTGTGATGAGTGCAGTTGAAACTGAGCACCATACGCGTGCCTCCCGAGCTTGTCAAATTCGCGAAAGCGAGCGGTCGGTACAGTCTCCGGCAGGCATCCGGGGAACGCAGACGGCGCATCAATGAGGCTGAGGGTTACTCGGTGGCGGGGGTTTTTTGAAGCCCTATGCTACAATTCGCCGCTTTGATACGCACCACCGACCGCAGCCTTGCGCTGATGGTCTGAGCCCTAAGGAGATTTACTCGTTTGCCTCGTTTATTTTCAGCTCTCGGAATTACGTTTGCGCTTTTTCTCCTCCTCGCGGTTCCGACCACCAAAGTCAACTCGGCCAATCAGCAGAAAGACCAGCAAAGAGAGCAGCCGAAAGACCTGCCGAAAGGCCAACCGAAGGATCAGCCAAAAGACCTGCCGAAAAAAGACCAGCCGAAAGGTGGTTTCACGGCCGACCAGATCGTCGAGGGCGTAATCATTGCCTACGGCAGCCGACCTGCACTGGAGCAGATCCGTCGTAATGGCGTGGAGCGCGGTCGAGTCACGCGTAACAATTCAGAAGGCGCGATCGAAGAGTCGAACTACGAGCGCCGGTTCGTTCGCGGAGAGAATCTCGACAAAGACAAGATTCGACTCGACCAGCGACTTCCGACTATGGAGTATTCGCTCGTTTACGGTGCGGGAAAAATCTGGGGACTGATTAATGGGACCGCATTCACTCCCCGTGAAGACACCGCTGCCAGTTTCCTTTCGCAGCATCACCACAGCCTCGATTCGTTACTCCGATACAAGGAGAGTGGCTACACCCTCACTTTATCCGGCCAGGAAAGGCAGAAGGGCCTGGATCTCTACGTCATTGACGTGGAAGACAAAGAGAAAAGAAAGACGCGTTTCTACGTTAGCACAAGAACTCTGCGCGTTCTTTGGCTGGAATATGAAGAAGCGCCCATTCGCGGCGCCACTCCGGTGAAGTACACCAAGAAGTTCATGGATTATCGAATCGTCCAGCAGACATTAGTGCCTTATCGAACGGTTTTGCTCGAAGACGGCCGGGAAACTCAGGAAACGCGGTTATTGACTGTTACCTACGGAGTTAAGGTAGACGATTCAATCTTCAAGAATCCCGAAGCGTAGGAATATCCACAGATTACGCAGATTACACAGATTAAGAAGAAGCACGCAGTTAAGTTGAGTACGGAATGCCCTGTAACCGTCTGCGGGCAAGAGGATCAAGCCCAACTCAACTTAACTGCCTAATTCCTAATCTGTGTAATCTGCGTAATCTGTGGATATTCTTCTCCTCAAAACGGGAACTCCAGTTATCTCGAAGCGTGTATAACCTGCGGGCGGTCGTCGGGGTAGGTATAATCGACTCCCGGCGGGCCGTTCGCGATCGAGCCCGCAAGAAGTAGAATCTCGTAAGGAAAGTTCCCTGAATGACGAGAGCCTGCCTGCCCTGATGAATACTCTATCGACCATCGACGATTTGGCATTCGCATCTGCTTTGCAGGACGAACCGATAGAGGACACCACCTCCGATCACGCGCTGCTTGAAGCGACGCGCACGGGTGACGAGGACGCTTTTGCGGAGCTCGTAAGCAGATACCGGAATCAGATAACGAGTTATATCTACCGCATGACGAACGATTACGACGGCGCTGTTGATTTGGCACAGGAAACTTTCGTGCGGGTGTACAGAGCCGCCGACCGGTATCAAAGAAGTTACGCATTTTCGACTTACATCTATCGGATTGCAACGAATCTCGCGATCAGCGAGTTGCGAAAGCGAAAACGCCGAAAGCTCGTTTCCTTGACAGGATATTTTCAGTCGAAAGACGGAACAGAACCAAGGGAACTGAATCCGCCGGACGAACGGCCACTTCAAGACTGTGAGTTGGTGGATACCGAGCGTCGTCAGGCGGTGCAGCGAGCGATAGGAACACTGCCCGAAAAATATCGAGCCCCTTTGATCCTGCGTGATGTGGATGGAAGAAGTTACGATGAGATCGCTCGGATCCTTGAAACCAGTGAAGGTACGGTGAAGTCGCGCATCAGCAGAGCGCGTGGGTTCTTGCGAGAGAAGATGAGCGCTTACTTGTGAGTGGAATTCATATGAAGCATACAATTTGTCATCAGGTTCGATCGGAGATTGAAGAAAAAGATTTGACCGCGTCGCTGAGTGCCGGTGCATTGGAACACCTGCGACGTTGCCGCGAATGCCAGGAATTTCAAGGCAAAGAAACGAAGCTAAGGCAAATCGTTAGTAGCTTGGAAACAGTGGCAGCACCGCCTGACTTTGACTTTCGACTGCGTGCCCGGTTGGCAAGCGAAGGGAACGGTGCGAGTTATCGATCTATGGCGGCGGTTCGCGTCTGGCGAATGCGAAGTGCGGCTGTCGCAGCAATGCTCCTGATCTTCGCAGCAACGATCTTTGTGATTCGCCAAAACCAAACTGTCGAACCTGCGAATGACTTCAAAGTTGTGGCCGAGGGCAACACTGTCCCATCTCCCGCGAGGCCAAGCGAGTCGCCAACAACTCCTTCCGAAGATAGAGTTTTGACGCAGCAGGACCCTGGAAATATCGCCGGCGCGAAAAGCAATAATCCACGCCGTGCGTTTACCGCCACATCGCGACGGCCAGCATCGTCGATCGATTTTGGTAGTCAACCGGCGCCAGTGGTAAGCACAGATCAGAACATGGCCTCGATGACGACATTTCCACTTGACGTTTCTCAACCGTCATTCACAGTGTCCCTTGACGATGGACGCGGCACATCGCGCACGATTTCTGTACCGACTGTGAGTTTCGGATCGCGTCGCGTACTCAACACCAGCGTGTCTTCAAATCAATATGCTCCAAAAGGTGATTGGTAATTAACGGCTAGTTTTTGCAGGATCTATGATTCTTAACAAAGTCAGTCTAATAGCACTTCTCGTAGCACTCGGAGTTGCTTCGGCTCTTGGGCAAACCATCGCTCCCGCGCAACAGCCCAAGCCGGCACCTCCGACCGGTCCACGACCGCCCGCTCCACCGCAGAATCGCGGGGCTACGCCTCAAGTTGTCACCGTGCTACATCGCATAAACGGACTGAAGATGTTTCGGTTGTTGCTGCATAGCGAACAGGGAATCGAAGCTATCGCAAATCTCGATAACACGTTTACGCTGATGGATGATGTTCACACGAACGTCATCGCTGGACTCGCTTTGGAAGATGGTCAAACGATCGCAGCGAGGTTGCCCGAAGCCGAGGTTGAATTCACAGTGCCCGCGCCACCACCGCGCGCCCCTCAGCCATCGACGCCAGATCCATTCTTTGAATATCGCGGCAGCATGTTTCAATCACCGGACCTCACGGTCATTGATTCTGAAGGCAAGAAAATGGCGGCGCAGTTCGTAGGAGTTGATGGCGCTACCGGTTTATCCATTCTTAAGATCTCAGGAAAGCTGACCACCCCTGCACCACCGATGAAAGATGACAACTCCGTTGATGTCGGTGCTGGTGTTCGTTTGCTGGGTCCAGAGCCGGCGCCGCCGCGACGATTCGGCGTAACGAGTTTGTATGTGCGAATGGGCGAATCGCCGGGAACAGTGACTTATGTGACGCAAGCCTCTTCCGGTCGAGTGGCCCGCATTAAAGCGCGCGCGTCGCGGTTACTGTCTGCCGCCAATGTCGGTGGTATCGCAGTAAATGCGACTGGCGAAACCCTGGGAATCATTGATTCAGTTGAAGGCACAGAGGCCAATATCCTTCCGGCGTCGTCAATTCGTGGAGCAGTAAAACGCGTCCTTGCTCGGCAAGCGAGCGTGCCTAAGCCCTGGCTTGGAGTGAAAGGCAATCCGGTGGGCTTGTTTCAAATAGACCAGATGCTGCAATTCGGTTGGGAGTCTGCCAAGGCCAACAACCTGATGCAAGACCATCGCGGAATACTTGTCACGTGGATCGCTCCGAATAGTCCCGCAGCGCTTGCAGCGCTGAAGGCAGGCGATGTCATTCTGAAGGTAAACAACGAAGCGATTCAGAACGCGGAGGTGTTTTCGTGGATGCTCGAAGAAGCAGGACCGAGCAGCAATGTTGAGTTCACGGTCGCGCGCCCTGATACCAAGTCAGAAGAGTTAGTGAATGTGGTGCTAAGCGCTTCGCCGAACAGATCGATGGCGATTGCGGCGTCCGCGGCAACGCCGGGCCCAAAGAATCGCTGGCTTATTAGTCGGGGTATCGAAGCGGTCGCCTTGAGGCGTCTAGTAGCGGAACGGTTTGGATCGTCAACAGGACTCCTGGTCGTGTACGTTGAACCGGGGAGCACAGCATTCGAAGCGGGCTTATTGCCGGGTGATGTGATTGAATCGATAAATGGAACTCCTGCACTAGGCCCTATCAGCACCGTCGTATCCGGTGAATCTGCGACGCCAGCCAAATTTGGAGTCGTCCGAAAGAAACAGAAGATGGTTATTTCGGTCGCCAGACCTGCCAAGAAGAACTAGTATGCGGAAATCCACTTCCTTCTGCTAAGCGCCAAGCGAACTTTCCTCGTAGTGTGATACGCTACCGAACCGTTCCATACATTTCGAAGAGGGTCTTCTACCTCTGCCATATGTTTCCCGAGGCGGTTAGTCGCTACCACGAACTACTGTCAGATCCCACGCTCGCTGAAAGTTCGCGCGCAATGCTCGACGAAGGTTTGGAGCGAGCGAAACTGATCTTCGGCGGTCGTCGTCTATCACCGTACCTTCGCCCTCACTTTGTCTCCACGGAAGATTTCCAAAGGATCTGCTCGATTTGTGAAACTGTCTGGTCGGCCATTCAAAAAGTAAAAGAAGCTGCGATTCATGACGATTCCATCGTTGCCGAATTGGGTTTGACTCAGATCGAACGGGAATTGGTGCGTATCGACCCAGGCTATTCGGCAGTTTCGCCGACTGCACGGCTCGATTCATTTCTAACGAGCACCGCTTACAGTTTTGTAGAGCTCAACGGAGAAAGCCCGGCGGGAATTGCCTATGCAGATGCGGCCTACGATATTTTTTCCAGCCTGCCTGTGATGAAGAAATTTGCGGAAGAATATGAAGTAAAGGCTCTTTACGGCCGAGGATACCTGTTGAGCGTGCTGCTCGATTCGTACGTTGAGTTTCTCGGTCGCAAACCTGAACGGTCGCCTACGATTGCCATTGTTGACTTAGAAGATTTACCGACCAAAACAGAGTTTGAGTTGTTTCGAGAGTTCTTCGAGCAAAACGGCTACTCGGCAATCATTTGTTCTCCGCAGGAGTTGGAATTTACGGACGGCCGACTAAGACGAAACGAATTTGAGATCGATATCGTTTACAAGCGACTGCTGTTGAACGAATATCTGCCAATCATGTCCCATTATCCCGCTCTGCTGGATGCCTATAGGACCGGCGCAGTCTGCATGGTCAACAGTTTTCAGTCGAAGCTGATCCATAAGAAGGCGCTATTCGCCGTGCTGACCGAGCAACGTCACAGCCGTCTGTTCACGACCCATGAACGAGAAACAATCTCTGCCCACGTACCGTGGACGCGAACCGTTAGAGACGAGGCATCGGATTATTTCGGGAAGGATATTGAACTGTTGAAATTCGTAACCACTAATAGAGATCGATTAGTGCTGAAACCGAACGATGATTACGGCGGCCACGGAATCTCGATCGGTTGGAATACAAACGAAACCGAGTGGCACCAGGCACTTGAGGCTGCGCTCGCTGACGGCGATTACCTCGTGCAAGAGCGCGTGCCTACTGCGCGGGAAACATTTCCTGCGTTGACTGCAGATGGTCGGATTGAGTTTGCCGAACAGCTCGTTGACCTGGATCCGCTTCTATTTAATGGCCGAGTTCGTTCGGCCTTTACTCGGTTGTCGTTCACGGAGCTGGCCAACGTCACATCAGGCGGGGGAATGGTTCCAACCTACGTAATCAAGAAGAAATAAATCTTCAGCGTGGAGAGAATTAATGAACGACGAGCGTGAAGAGAAGTTTCACGATCAGCCAGAGCGACGCCTTCATGACCGGTCACGGCTAATAATAGACGTTTTCTTTAACGGCCAGGACTCGACCGGCGTGGCGAGCACGAAAGACATCAGCCTCGGTGGTCTATACATGAATACACGCGCCGAAGTACCTGAAGGCGAAACTTTGATGGTTCGCATTCCAATTGGTAAGCAAGAGATAGTTTGTTCGGCCGAAGTTGTTTATAGAAACCCAGGTCTCGGCCTGGGCATTCGGTTCCTGGATTTGTCGGATGAAGCTCGGGCGACGCTAGAGCGGGAAATCTGGAATGTCTGAGAGCGTGCCCCAGCAGAACGCGCTGAGTTGGGCCACGTTATCGCCGGAACTCCGCGAACTCCTGGGGGGAAAGCTCGTTGGAATCTGGGGAGCGCCAAGTGATGAAGCCGCATTCGACTCTTGGCCAATCGATAAACAACAGGCGTTGTTGTTGCTGGCGCTGCGGCTTCAGCAGATGGGTCTTTGGCATTTGGTTAGGCAGGTGACAAATGTTTACGGTGAAGGCGGAGTGGGTATTCAGTTTCTCGCCTGGCCAATGATCGAATCAACGTTGAAGCGACGTCGAGACTTCACTCGTCGCTTTGCGAATCACAACGACACGTCAGGCGGGTTTTATGAAAAGAGGAGAGCCGATGCAGTCCTTCACTTTCTTTTCCAGGAAGGCGAGCCACGACTCTGGTATGTACACTTCGACCTTTACAGTCCGGTTCATTCGTTGTCGAGCGCGCTCAAGCACCTGCGTCACGAATTCATCGGAAAAGTTAGGCCCGATTGGCAGATGATCGCCAAATCGTTGAAAGCCTGATTTAACGCGGTGAGGACACAAAAATGTTCGACCAATTCACGCTGGGCATAGAAGAGGAATTTCAAATCGTCGACCCAAAGACTCGCGAATTGCGGTCTCACGTGGCGGAAATTCTCGAAGAAGGCAAGATGCTGCTCGGTGAGCAGATCAAGCCAGAGATGATCCAGTCGATGGTTGAGGTTGGAACTGGAATCTGCCGAAACATTCAGGAGGCAAGAACTGACATCACGCGCTTGCGGGGGATCATATCCGGACTTGCACGAAAGAACGGCTTGGAAATTATTGCGGCGTCGACCCACCCAATCTCACGGTGGCAAGACCAGAAGATCTTCGACGACGAACGCTACGAATTGCTTGTCCAGGAGCTACAGACGGTGGCGCGTTCCTTATTGATCTTCGGTCTTCATGTCCACGTCGGCATGGCAGATCGCGAGCGAGCGATTCACATAATGAACGCAGCGCGTTACTTCCTGCCACACGTTCTTGCGCTTTCGACTTCGTCGCCTTTCTGGATGGGCCACAATACAGGACTGAAGTCGTATCGTACTGAAATCTTCAAGCAGTTTCCGCGCACGGATATTCCCGATCACTTCGATTCCTACGCAGGCTTTCAGCGATATGTGGATCTCTTGATCAAAACCGGTTGCATCGATAACGGGAAAAAAATCTGGTGGGACATTCGCCCTCATCCGTTTTTTCCAACACTGGAATTTCGCGTTTGCGATATTCCCACGCGAGTCGACGACACGTTGGCAATTGCGGCCCTGTTCCAGGCAATCGTCGCGAAGCTCAACACTCTCATCGATAAGAACCTCGGCTTCCGCCTGTACCGCAGAATGCTCATTCAGGAGAACAAGTGGCGTGCGGTCCGTTACGGACTCGAAGGCAAGTTGATCGATTTCGGAAAACAGACTGAGGTTCCGGTTGGGGATTTGATTCTGGAGCTGCTGGAGTTTGTTGACGACGTTGTGGATGAGTTGGGCTCACGAAAAGAGATCGATCACGTTCATACGATCCTACAACGCGGTACGTCGGCTGATATGCAACTGGAGATTTACAAAGAGACCGGGGATCTTCACGCCGTCGTCGACAAATTGATCGAGTTGACGATGGAAAATGTTCCGGTGACGACGGAGGTCGCGACGCCTATTCCGACAACCACGGCATCCACAATTTCTAAGTAACCGCAACGACTCGAGTATCAGTTTGCTGTTCGACGTGTAAGACATGAGCGGTCTACCTCACTGAAACAGTTCAAGCTAAACCGCCCTTCCTTACTGCGTTCACCCAGCTTGAATTATTTCAATGAAGGTTGAGTGTGGCTTCGTGTACCATGCGCGCTGAGGCCACATCCCATAGCAGCTAAGTAGCTCCGTTGCGACTTCTCCTGCCCAAATAGTATTGCCAGAGCATCCTTGCAGCCACAGCACGATGAGGGCGCCACTTCTCTGCAATCTCCTCAAGCTCCGCAAACGTCGGTCGCTGCTTTAGTTGGTTCAATTCCATTACAGCGACCGCTAACGCTAAGTCACCTGCCGGCCAGATGTCCGCTCGACACATGGCCATCAAAAGATAGACATCGGCGCTCCACGAACCCAAGCCTTTGATCTTCATTAACGCTGCTTTCGCATCGGCGTCAGACATACGGCGAAGCTTTCGTAAGTTCAGGTCCCCATCGACGATAGCTGAAGAGAGATGAAGCAGGTACGCGGTCTTTTGCCGCGTGACGCCGAGCTTGCGTAGATAATCGGGGCCGGCAGTTATGAGACTGAGCGGTGTGAACGGAGTGATCGCAGTTTGAAGTCGACGACACATCGCATCAGCTGATTTCAGCGAAACCTGTTGCTCGAGAATTATTCGAACGAGCGTGGCAAAGGTCGCAGGGCGGCGCCATAGTGGCGGATTACCAAACGTCTTCAGGATCCCCAAGAGATGTTCATCTTTGCCGGCCAACTCAGCGGCCAGATGGGCAAGCCTTTGTGCGTTGAGGGGTTCAGTTTGCATATTCGTGATTTGTGAATCTTACTCGGAGGTTCACGAACAAACGCTTCTGGCGGCTGCCTCACGTGGGCCACGCTGAAGACACTCGCCAGGCCAAGGACCGATGATAAAGGTCGCGGTATTCTAGCAGAACCATGAGTGCTTCAGGGGTGGAGTCACAAGGTTAGATCTCTGCGTTCGCCCTCTGAGTTCTTCGTCGCTTTGTGTTATTTTTGCCGGACAAAATTTCAACCGCAGAAACACTGAAATCACAGATTGCACAGAGAAACAGACTACGACACTGCTTGGTTAAGGATGAACAGATTATGGAACGAAAACTAGCCTCAGATTACCCGCAGGAGTTGTTAGACCTTTTTCACGAGTACCAGCACGGCGACATCACCCGTCGTACCTTCCTCGATCGCGCCGGCAAGTTTGCTGTCGGCGGTCTTACGGTTGCTGCGATCTTTGAAAGCCTGCGGCCGAACTATGCCTGGGCGCAACAGGTAAAGCCTGACGACAAGCGGATCAAAGTCGGTTACGAGGTTGTGCAGTCTCCGGCCGGGAACGGATCCATCAAGGGGTATCTGGCGCGTCCGGCGAATAACAAGAAGCTGCCTGCCGTGATTGTCATTCACGAGAACCGCGGACTTAATCCGTATATTGAAGATGTTGCGCGTCGCCTTGCACTCGCGAACTTCGTTGCATTAGCACCCGATGGATTGACTTCCGTTGGTGGTTATCCCGGCAACGACGAGGAAGGCGCAGTCGCATTTCGCAAAGTGGATGGAAAGAAGATGACGGAGGATTTCGTCGCCGCTGCGAAGTGGTTAAAAGCGCGTGCCGACTCGACCCGCAAGCTTGGCGCGGTGGGTTTTTGTTTCGGCGGCGGAATGGTCAATCAATTGGCCGTGCGACTCGGTCCTGATCTCAATGCAGGAGTCGCCTTCTATGGTCGACAGGCGGGAGTCGATGATGTCCCAAAAATTTCCGCGCCGCTGATGTTTAATTACGCCGGCAATGACCAGGGCGTGAACAGGGGCATCGAGGCTTACGAAGCAGCGCTCACTGCAAACAAGAAGGTATTCATGTCTCACCTCTACGAGGGCAAGCAGCACGGTTTCCACAACGACACGACGCCGCGTTACGACGAAGAGGCTGCGAAACTAGCGTGGACTCGTACGCTCGAATGGTTCAACAAGCATTTGCGCTGATGGGGGACGATTCTCAATTTCTCTTGGCGGCGAGCATCAAGAAGTTTTCGAAGAGTAACCGTCCGTCCCGCGACTCGTTCGGATGTTCCCAACGCGTGCGGCTCTTGTTCCAGTCTTCGAACGACTTCTCGAGGTGAAATTGAACTGTGTAAATCAACTGACCACCTGACCGCTTGACCATCATTTGGTTGCGGCACAGATAGGAGGTGGCGAGCAGCTTGAATCCCTTCGGTACTCTGTCGAGTTGCAAGCCATGATTCTGCCAGACGCGGAGAATGCGCGCCTGCTTGTTGGCATTCATCATTCCGGATTCAACTGAATGTACGCGCTCGAATATCGGGTCATCCGGATCGGTAATCCTTATGAACCGATACTGATACTCCTGAGGTCGGTCCTGTCGCTGCTCGTGCTGCTCCAGCTTGTCCAGCGTGATGACTCTGGCGCCAAAACTTAATCCTACGAGCTGATGTCCACCGCAGATCGCCAGCACAGGAATGCGAGTCGCTCGGATGAACGCGCCAAAGCTATCTAGAATCGATTGCTCGTAGTAGTCAAAGTCGCGAAGCGTCCCACCCAGAACAATCGCGTCAGGACGAAACTGCTCGGCAGCGGAGGCAATCTCAGAAACGTGGGCAATTTCGTTTGCCGGCTGCTTAACCAGTCGCGAAATGTTGTTGACGATGTTTTCGATCGCCATATCGGCGATCATTCGCTCACGCTTCAACTGGCTCTCGACCATATCTCCCAGTTCGTTCCGCGCGACGGCGGAGAGGTCGTCCTGATCTCGGAGAAGGTTGTCGACAACCAGGACTCGCGCTTCTTCGATCTGCGGTTCGATCGGCTCGTAGCGGCAATAGGTCTGTTGGTTGAACGGAAAGGGAAGTGTTGAACCAGTTTCGGCTGTGGTTTCCGGGCTATTCGAGATCTCTTGAGTCATGTGTTCAATCAGAAACGGCTAATCAGCGTAAGAGTCTATTTTTCTTGAATCCTTCCCTTAATCTTTGCTTCGCGCGCCATCTGCGGCGAGAAGCTCGTCACGAATATTAGCAAATAACAGGCGTCTCAACCGAGCGGCAAACCGATCTGTTTGCTTTTGCCCATATTGCTCAACCAAAAGCAGCATGCGATACCAAGAGGATTCAAACTCGTCTGCAAGGTGAGAAATCTTTGTAATGTCGTAGGGGATTGCTATCTCCTGACAACCAACTCGAGCGAATATGGATAAGTATCTGGCCGTGGCTAAATCCGGGCAGAGCAGTCGCTGCCGTCCGATCTTCAACTCAATTCCAAGTAGTGTGTGTTGTATCGTGATACATGCTGTGGGCCGGGGCTTGGCAAATCTATAAAGTCGCGTACGCACCCGCAGCACGCGTTGAGCATAAATGTGCGGCAGCCATTTCTCTCCCATTTGCTGCTTGATCTGTTCGGAAATATCGGCGGTGGGCACTTGATCGATTTCAGTTGGACCTCAACGCGTGACTTTCTCGGATAACTGCTGAGTATAAAACTGTCTTTGGATCCTGGTCTGAAGTGCGTTGATTACTCGTGAAGGAAAGATTCCAAGCAATAGAACCCCGACCACTGTAATTACTAGCGCCACGGCAATGCTGCCGGGAATCCGTGGCGCGGACCACGCCGTGAGACGCTCGCGAAAGAACATGACAATGATCAGTCGCAAGTAGTAGTACGCGGACACAGCCGTGTTCAGAACGCCCACGACGACCAGCATGTAGTAGTGCTGATCGACCGCGGCTCCGAAGACGAGAATCTTACCCATGAACCCTGCGGTAAGTGGCATTCCCAGGAGACTCAACAGAAACAGGCTCAAGGAAAACGCCAGCACAGGCGACTGAAAGCCAATGCCGCTGTAATCCTCGACCGAAGTTCGTCGATCTCCGCTTCGCGCAATCAATTGCACTACGGCAAAGGCGCCGATGTTCATCACCGCGTAGGTGAGTAGATAAAACATCACGGCGGTAATGGCAGCGCTGCGTTGTGCGGGATCCGACGCCGAGCCGGCAGCGACGAAGCCAACGAGCGCATAGCCCGCGTGCGCGATTGATGAATACGCCAGCATCCGCTTCACATTGTTTTGCGTAATTGCCACCAGGTTACCGAGCGTCATCGTAAGGATCGCCAGAATTACAAGCACGTTTACCCAGAGTGCGTGAACCTGCGCTCCGACAACCGTATTCGAAGTGGCCACGATGAACGGAAATCCAAAAACAAAAACGCGCATGAAGGCCGCGAAGCCGGCCGCCTTTGGACCAGCAGCCATGAAGGCGGTTACGGGCGTGGGCGCGCCTTCGTAAACATCCGGGGTCCACACGTGAAATGGCGCGGTCGCGATTTTGAAGCCGAAGCCGACGAGCATCATTGCCACGCCGGCAAATAACAACCCCGGATAAGGCGACTGATTCAGGCGATTGGCGATCTCGGCGATATTTGTGGTGCCTCCAGATCCGGGCAATGACGTTGCGCCATACGTCAAGGCGATTCCGTAGAGAAGAAAGGCGGATGAAAACGAGCCGAGAATAAAGTATTTCAGCGAGGATTCATTTGAACGAACATCCGTGCGACGGAATCCTGCGAGCACATATGTCGCAATTGAGAGGATCTCGAGCCCCAGAAAAATGATAACGAGGTCGCCGCCGGATGCCATGAGCATCATTCCGACAGTGGCGAACAACAACAGCGAATGAAACTCTCCGGCAGGCAGACGTTCACCGTGTACCCACATCATTGAGAGAAGAACGGTGAGTGCTGAAACGAAAAGAAAAACAAGCGTGAAGCCGAGGCGCAATTCATCGAGCACGATCATTCCGCCGAATGCTTCTGTGGGACCTTGCCATGAATTCCACAGCCAGATAGAAGCTGCTGCTGCAGTAACTATTCCAACAAGTGAAATCGTGCCGGTTAACCAGCGTTGCGATTGATTCGCAAACGCATCTACGAGCATCGCAACGACAGCAGCGATGCAAATGATTACTTCAGGTGCGATGATCCACCAGTTGATATCAGCCGCGGATGCTTGTGCGAGAAAAACGTTCATTCTTAGGTTCAGTGATCTAGTTGCTTCTGTTCTAGTACGGCTTCGTAAGATCCGCCGGCCTGCGGTATCACTACACGTTTGCGAACTGCTTCGACACTTGCCTGTGATCGATCAAGAAACACGCGCGGGTAAACGCCCATGAGCAACATTAAGAGGATGAGCGGCAGCATCAAACCGAGCTCACGCGTGTTCAGGTCCAACAATTTCGCGTTCTCGTCGTTAGTAACCGGTCCAAAGACTACACGCTGCAACATCCACAGCATGTAAACCGCCGCCCAGATCACACCCGTGCCTGCCAGCATGGTTGCGATCCATGGATGCGAAATGGCAGTGGATGTCCAGGTCCCGGCGAGGATGAGGAATTCACCCACAAAGCCATTCAGGAACGGCAACCCAATTGAAGAAAGAGCAGCGATAACGAATAGAGTCGAGAACCAGGGCATAGGCTTCGCTAGTCCACCAAAGTCTTTTATCAAGCGAGTGTGCCGTCGCTCGTAGATGAAACCTACGAACAGGAAGAGCGCGCCTGTAGAGACTCCGTGATTGAGCATTTGATACAGCGCACCCTGTAACCCGAGTTCGGTGAAGGAAAAAAGACCAAGCACAACGAAACCCATGTGACTAACGGACGAGTAGGCCACGAGACGTTTCACATCAGGTTGGACCATTGCGACAAGCGCGCCGTAGATGATGCCGATGATTGCGAGAATTATTATGAAAGGGGCGAAGCGGCGCGACATCTCCGGAAATAGGCCGAGATTAAAACGCATCAAGCCGTAGGTACCCATCTTCAAAAGCACGCCGGCGAGGATCACTGAACCTGCTGTTGGTGCTTCGGTGTGTGCGTCCGGAAGCCAGGTATGGAACGGAAACAACGGTACCTTGATGCAGAAGGCAAAAGCGAAAGCGAGGAATAGCCCATAACCCAGGGGACCGGCCAGCGCGGCGTCATTCGCCATTGCTCCGAGAAGAGTTGTGTAGTCGAACGAATGATAGTTGAAATAGAGCGTGATAATGCCCACGAGCATCAGCAAGCTGCCGACAGCAGTGTAGATAAAGAACTTAATTGCTGAATAAATGCGACGCTCACCGCCCCAGATACCGATCAGGAAGAACATCGGTACCAGTGAAGCCTCAAAAAACAGGTAGAAGATCAGCAGATCGAGCGAAACAAACACACCAATCATCGCCGACTCAAGAATCAGCAAGAAGAGATAATAGGCGAGTAGTCGCTGCTTAATTGCAGTCCAACTCGAGACAATCGCAATCGGCATAAGCAGCGTCGTGAGGATCACCAGCCAGAGACTGATCCCGTCGACACCGAGGTGATACCGTGCTTGGATTGAGCTTATCCAACTAATGTTCTCCACGAATCTGAAATCGGCCGTCGCATATGTTCCTACACCTTGAAGCAGCAATAGCGATAACAGAAACGTGACGAGGCTCGTACCCAGCGCGATCCATTTGTAGTGATCCTCATTACCTTTGGCGACAACTGCATAAAGCACCGAGGCCAGCGCGCCTGCCACCGGAACGAGAATCAATATGGTGAGCAAATAATTCATGGTCGCGGAATGCTATAGAAAATAAATAGTCCGATTAGAATGAGCGCGCCTGCAAGAATGATCGCCGCATAGCCGCGCACAAATCCGGCTTGCAGGTATCGACCGAGTCGTCCGGCTTCGACAACCGCGTCGCCGATTGCGTGTAGAGTGCCGTCGATGACTCCGATGTCAAAAATTTTCCACAGTCCTTCGCGAGATCCGACTTCGATCGGTCGAATAACAGTCGCGTCATATACTTCATCCACGTAGTACTTATTTTCCAAAATGCGTGGCAGTTGCAGCAGCGGACGACGGCGGAAGATCCACCAACCGATTCCGATGCCAGCCAGAGCGATTACAACCGACAATCCAGCGAGCATTCGCTCTTGAGAGATCTCTGCCGCGTTATGGGTCTCGTGACCCGCGCCGGCTGCCTGGGTTGCAGAAGCAGTTTGTGCCGGAGGGCCAGTTTCAGCTGTGCTGCCTTCACCAGGCCCGATCAGCAAACCTTCACCTTCAGTGTGCGCCTGCGGGGCACCAGTTGGCACATGGGCGACGACGGGCTTGAGCGTATGCTCGATGACGTTAACATCGCGTGCGGTAAAGATTGAACTGAGCGCGTAAGGCACACCAATGAAACCGCCGATCGTCGACAACGCCGCCAGAACAATCAACGGCACGGTCATGATCCACGGTGATTCGTGTGGCTCAGGAGAGCCGTGATGATCATGTGCAGGTGAAGTGTCTCCACTCGAGTCGAGATGTGCGTCACGAAATCTTTCCTCACCCCAGAACGTCATGACCATCATGCGAGTCATGTACACGGCAGTGAGCAGAGCGGTTATGGCTCCGACGCCCCATAGAATCTTGCTGAACGTCGGCGAAGGTAAGCTGAACGATGGCGCGCTCCACGTTTTCCAGAGTATCTCGTCCTTCGAGAAGAATCCGGCGAAGATTGGAATGCCACTGATCGCCAACCAGCCAGTGACCATAGTGGCGAATGTGATCGGCATGTACTTCCGTAGTCCGCCCATGCGCCGCATGTCTTGCTCGTGGTGCATGCCGTGGATAACCGAGCCGGACCCGAGAAATAGTAGGGCCTTGAAGAACGCGTGAGTGATGACATGAAAGATCGCCGCGATAAAGGCGCCCACACCGCACGCGAGAAACATGTACCCCAGCTGAGAGATGGTGGAATAAGCAAGCACCTTCTTTATATCGTTCTGCGCCAGACCAATCGTAGCGGCAAACAAAGCAGTGGCGGCTCCGATGATTGCGACAATGAACATCGCCGTTGGGGCGTGTGTGAAAATCGTTGAGCAACGAACAATCATGTAGACGCCTGCCGTGACCATCGTCGCGGCATGGATCAAGGCAGAAACGGGAGTTGGCCCGGCCATCGCATCAGGCAGCCAGACGTACAGCGGTATTTGAGCACTCTTGCCGGCCGCGCCAATGAAAAGGAGTACGGCAATAGACGTCACGCCTCCAGCGAAGATGGCGTGCCAGGTAAATGGATCCACGGGTCGAGTGGCAATAACCTGTAACGCGCTTTCGACAACACCGCCTGCACCAGTGTGTGAAAAGAAACTGACTGAGCCCGTCAACATGAAGGTTAAGAGAATACCGAGAACGAAACCCCAATCTCCGACGCGATTTGTAATGAACGCTTTTTTCGCGGCGTCGCCCGCCTCTTTGCGCTCGAGGTAATAGCCAATCAGCAGGTAAGAGCAAAGGCCGACACCTTCCCAGCCGACAAACATCAGCACCATATTGTCTGCAAGAACTAATGTCAGCATTGCGAACATGAACAGATTCAGGAACGCGAAGAAACGATAGAAGCCTGCCTCACCGTGCATGTAGCCCACGGCAAACACGTGGATCAGCAGACCAACAAAGGTGACGAAGAGCGCATAAGTCCCGCTCAGTCGGTCCATACCGAGTGCAAAGTCGGACCTAAGACGACCGACTTGCAGCCATGTCCAAATGTGGTCGAGCACCGGCACGTCGCTACGAAGTGCACCGCCGGATTTGAACGCGAGATAGAACGAAACAATTGCCGAGATGGCAACGGCCCCGCACGCGACGATGCCGATGAAGCGCTCGTCTCGCACACGCCGTCCAATTAGCCAGTTGATTGCAGCGCCGGCTAACGGAGCGAAGATGACTATGCTTAGGAGATTGTTCTCCATACTTAGTGGTTAGTACTTAGTACTTTGTTCCCTGTACTTGATTTAGTTAACGTCGGGCAGAATGCACAAAGAACAAGTCTCAAATCTCAGATCTCAGAAACTACAACTTCAAAATACTCGCATCATCTACGTCGAGCGTTTCGCGATTGCGGAAGATTGCGATGATGATACCCAGACCGACAGCGGCCTCCGCGGCGGCTACTGTCATCACGATAAAAACAAACAACTGACCCGTCACGTCCTGGTAAAAACTGGAAAATGCCACGAACGTCAGA